>JALYWP010000148.1 GCA_030852655.1 Pseudomonadota bacterium
GTGCCGGCCGGCACGACCGAAACCGCGCGGGGAAATTTCGTGAAGTCGGTGTTGAGGGAAAGCTTCATTGGACTGCCATTGTTGTCGAAAGGATCATGCGCTCATCAGGGGCGGCTTGAAAGCCCTCGTCGCCCTTGATCAGCGTATCGAGCGACGTCGGGGAGATGAGTCGCGGCGAGGAGCCCGAAGAACCAGGCACCGAAGGCGCCAGCTTTTCGATGACGGTCCAATCCAATTTTGCTTCCCCCTACACTAAGCAAGCTAATAAAGAAAATACCGCTGCGCCATCGGCAGCACCGCCGCCGGTTCACAGGTCAGGAGTTCGCCGTCGGCGCGCACCTCGTAGGTTTCGGGATCGACGTCGATGTCGGGTGTCGCTGTGTTGAGCTTCATCGCCGCCTTGCCGATGCCGCCGCGCGTGTTCTTCACGGGAAGCAGCGTCTTGTCCACGCCGAGCTTCTTGACCAACCCCGCGTCGAGCGAGGCCTGGCTGACGAAGGTGACCGACGAGGAGGTTCGAAGCTTGCCGAAGGCGGCGAACATCGGCCGGTAGTGCATCGGTTGCGGCGTCGGGATCGAGGCGTTGGGGTCGCCCATGGGGGCGGCGGCGATCGAGCCGCCGAGCAGCACCATCTCCGGTTTCACGCCGAAGAAGGTCGGGTTCCACAGCACGAGATCGGCGCGTTTTCCCACTTCGATCGAGCCGATCTCGTGGCTGAGACCATGCGCGATGGCCGGGTTGATCGTGTATTTGGCGATGTAGCGGCGGACGCGGAAATTGTCGTTGTCGCCGCTCTCTTCCGGTAGCCGGCCGCGCTGGCGCTTCATCTTGTCGGCGGTCTGCCATGTCCGGATCGCAACTTCTCCGACGCGGCCCATCGCCTGGCTGTCCGAGGAGATGATCGAGAAGGCGCCGATGTCGTGCAGGATGTCTTCGGCCGCGATGGTTTCCTTGCGAATGCGGCTTTCGGCAAAAGCGATGTCCTCGGGAATCGAGGGCGACAGATGATGGCAGACCATCAGCATGTCGAGATGCTCGGCGATCGTGTTGACCGTGTAGGGCCGCGTCGGGTTGGTCGAGGACGGGATGACGTTCGGATGCGACGCGATCTTGATGATGTCGGGCGCATGGCCGCCGCCGGCGCCCTCGGTGTGGAAGGCGTGGATGGTGCGGCCGTTGATGGCGCGGATCGTATCCTCGACGAATCCGCTCTCGTTCAGCGTGTCGGTGTGGATCATCACCTGCACGTCGAACCGGTCGGCGACGGAGAGGCAGTTGTCGATCGCGGCGGGCGTCGTGCCCCAATCCTCGTGCAGCTTGAGCGAGGAGGCGCCGGCGAGAATCATTTCCTCCAGCGGCGCCGGCAGCGCGGCGTTGCCCTTGCCGGCGAGCGCGAGGTTCATCGGAAAGGCATCGAAGCTTTCGATCATGCGCTCGATATGCCAGGCGCCGGTGCAGGTGGTGGCAAGCGTGCCGTGCGCCGGCCCGGTGCCGCCGCCGAGCATGGTGGTGATGCCGGACATCAGCGCTTCCTCGATCTGCTGCGGGCAGATGAAATGGATATGCGCGTCCATGCCGCCGGCGGTAAGAATCCTGCCCTCGCCGGCGATGGCCTCGGTGGACGGGCCGATGACGATGGTGACGCCCGGTTGCGTATCCGGATTGCCGGCCTTGCCGATCGCCGCGATGCGGCCGTCCTTCAAGCCGACATCGGCCTTGCAGATGCCGGTGTGGTCGACGATCAGCGCATTGGTGATGACAGTGTCGACGGCGCCCTCGGCCCGCGTCGCCTGGCTCTGCCCCATGCCGTCGCGGATGACCTTGCCGCCGCCGAACTTCACCTCCTCGCCATAAATGGTGAAGTCCTTCTCCACCTCGATGAAGAGCTCGGTGTCGGCGAGCCGCACGCGGTCGCCGACGGTCGGGCCGAACATCTGGGCATAGGAGGCGCGGGTTATCCTTGCGGGCATGGTCGGTCAGCCTGATCTCGAGGGAGATGGTCGTCGAGGAAGCCGCGTGCGCCGCTCTTCACATTCCGGTCACGATATAACCAAGGAATGACCCGCCGGACGGCGGCTTCCGGTCCCATTCGGCGTGTGAGCTTGGCGGCGTCATCCCAGGATGATCGTTTGCCAAGAAATGGAAGGGAAGACCCATGCGCATGATCACGATTCTGGCGGCGGGCGCGACGTTCGCCCTGGCCGCGGCCACGGGCGCGCTCGCGCAGTCCGCCCAAGACCCGGCACAGGTCCCCGCGCAACCGCCGACCGCGGCGCCCGCGCAGCCGCCTGCCGCGACCCCGGAAACGACGGCGCCGAGCATCAAGAGCGTCAACGTCGTCGACATCGAGGAACTGCCGGAAGACACCCAGAAGCAGGTCAACGACGTGGTGACGCAGCGCGGCGAGGCCGATCTCGAAAGGCTGCGTGCGTCGATCGACGGCATGCCCGAACTCAAATCCGCGCTGGAGGCGAAGGGCCGCACATCGGCAGAGGTGATTGCCGCCAGCATGACCCCCGACGGCGCGCTGACGCTGATCACCAAGAAGACCAGCTGACGTAGAACAGGCGTCCAGCCGGATCGTCTGCAATGCGCGCCTGCCGATGCCGGCAGGCGCGGCGCGACAAATTGCCGTCTTTCTGGTACTCCGGTCTGGAGGTTGTCGTTGCGGTTCTCTACCTTGCCGACGAGCGAGGAGCATAGCCGACCTGCGGAGCATGTGATGTCGACCCTGAACCCGAACGCTATTGGCCTGACTTTTCACGACAGGAACTGGCTGCCCGCTGTCGCTGCCGCGGCCATGCTTGCCGTCACGCCGGTTGTCGGCCCCGTGCTGGCGCAGCAGGGTACGGACAGCCAGCAGGCCATCGATGCCATCATCGGCACCGAGGTCCAGGAAGAGGAGGCCAAGGCCGCCAACGATGCGCAGCGGCTGATCGCGGCGATCGACAAGACCGTGGAGAACACCGCCACCGTGCGCAAGACCTCCAACCTCACCAAGGTCGACATCGTGTTCCTGCCCGACGCGGCGCGCACCGAAGGCGGGCCTCCGCCCGAAGTCGAGGCCAAGGTCAAGGAACGGGAGAAGGAGATCGCCGAACTGCGCAAGGAGATCGAGGGCAACGCCATGCTCTTCCACGCCATCGATTCCCGGCAGATCCTGCCGCAGGATGTGCTGGCGGTGGAGTTCGACGACGCAAACGGCGTGGTGATCTTCGCGGCAGCGCGAAAGCCGGCCGGTTAGCGGTCTCCCGTCTCCTGGCATGATCTTTTTCATGCTTCAGAGCGTCCCCATGACCATCTTGCGGAAGCCGTAGACGATGCGGCTGCCGCCATAAGGCACCAGCGTGACGTCGCGCTCCTGACCCGGCTCGAAGCGCACGGCGGTACCGGCGGCGATGTCGAGGCGCATGCCGCGCGCCTTCTCGCGATCAAAGACCAGACCCTCGTTGGCCTCGAAGAAATGATAGTGGCTGCCGACCTGGATCGGCCGGTCGCCGCTGTTGGCGACCTTGAGAGTGACGGTTGCGGCGCCCTTGTTGAGCTCGATGTCGCCGGCGGCCGTGATGACTTCGCCCGGGATCAAGACGTTTCTCCTATGTCGCGATGGCCAGGCAGAGCCCGCCGAGCGCTGTGGCGCCGCCGACAAGGCGTGCGGCGAGACGGCCGCCACCGCTGCCAAACAGGCGCCCGAGGCCGAAACCAAACCCGATGCCGGCGAGATGCAGAAGCGTGGTTGCGAGTGCGAAGCCGACGCCGAAGGCGAGGGCGCCGGCCGAGCCGAGTTCGCCGCCATGCGCATGGCCATGGAAGAAGGCGAAGAAGCCGACCATGGCCATGGCGAGGGCGGTCGGCACGGCGAGCGCGGCGGCGGCCAGCAGGCCGATGACGACGACCGATGCCAGGATGACCGGCTCGACGAAGGACAGCGGCAGGTCGTGTAGCGCCGCGGCAAAACCGAGAGCCATCATGCCGACGAAGGCGGCAGGCACCAGCCAGGTAGCGCGGCTGCCGGCAGCCCGTTTGTCGCTCCGGCCACTTCCTTGCGCGAGCAGTGCCGCCCACAGACCGACCGCCACCATGGCGAAGATATGATCCGGCCCGGACAGTGGATGCGAGATGCCGGCCACGAAGGAACCGTGCTCGGCGGGGTCGAGATGCGCGAACGCAGGTGCGGCGGAAGCGGCCAGGATCGTGGCGGCGATGGCGAGGCGTTTGATCATCGGCGAGGCTCTCAATCTTGACGGAGATCAGTCGGCTTGCGGCGCGCAACCTTCGGCCTTGAGGACGGGTCTGGTCGAGGCTGGGTACTTGGCGAGCAGCGCGGCCGGGCGGATCGGGCGGGCGGAAAAGTTGCCGCCGCAATTTGGACAGCGTCCGGCGAGGGTGTTTTCCGCGCAATCCGTGCAGAATGTGCATTCGAAGGTGCAGATCACGGCGTCCGGCGCTTCCGCCGGCAGATCCTTGTCGCAGCATTCGCAGTTGGGGCGCAATTCCAGCATCGGGTCCTCCTCACCGTATCGGTCGATGCACGGTCACCAGCTTGGTGCCGTCGGGAAAAGTCGCCTCGACCTGGATGTCGTGGATCATCTCGGCGATGCCCTCCATCACTTGATCGCGGCTGACGACATGTGCGCCGGCTTCCATGAGATCGGCGACCGCACGCCCGTCGCGGGCGCCCTCGACGACGAAATCGGTGATCAGCGCGATTGCTTCCGGATGGTTGAGCCTGACGCCGCGTTCGAGCCGCCTGCGCGCGACCATCGCCGCCATGGCGACCAGGAGCTTGTCCTTTTCCCGCGGAGTGAGATTCATGCGCTTTCAAATCCGACGATTCTTCGATCGCGCATCGGAACTGTCCGCAAACCACGCCCCACTGTTCGGCTCCAATGTTCTACAGTGACCAAACCTTAGGCAGGCCTGCCTCACCGTTGAGCAGCCCAACCAGCGGCGCCAGCCGCTTGCGCAGCCCGTAACCGTCGTCCGCGACGAGCCTCGCAAGAAGCTTGCCAGTTCCGCAGACGCTCCAATAGCTGACGCCTCCCTTCTCGCCGACGACCTGGCGAGCTTGCGACAGCAAGGGCTCGGCGTCGGGCGAGACCAGGAGGACGGTCGCGACGGCGATGGCGCCGCCCGTGACCGCGGGCCTGGCCAAGGCGGCGGCAAGGTCGGGGCCGATCGAAAATGCTTCGGCATGGACGAGCCGGCCGCCATGGCGCACCCGCCAGTTGTCGCTGAACAGCCCCTGCGAGACGGTTTCACCCATGGCCTGGCGGCCAAACAGCGTCGCCTCGACGATCAGCGCCTCGGCGCCTTCTGCGAGATCGACATCCAGGCGGCGCGAGAAGCGGGAGCGGTCGTAGACGATGGTTTCCTGCGGCAGCCAGGCGATGCGGGCGTCTTTTGCCGCGGAGAGCCGTACCTCGGTGCGAGCCTCGCCGGCGGACGAGCGGTATAGCTTTTCGCAGGCCTGGGTCGTGACCGCGACGGAGGCGCCCGGCCCGGCCTCGATCTCCCAGGCGATACGATCCCCGCCGGTCAGGCCGCCAGCGGTGTTGATCAATATGGCTACCAGAGGGTCGGCGCAGACATGCGGCATGCGAATCCGGGCCGCACCCTCCTGATAGAGGCGTCCGATGCGGGTAATGCCCTCGATGCGGCGGACGGCAAGGCGGCCGCGCCCATCGACGCGTTGCGCCGAAAGCTCCGTTGCCTCGTCGGGGGTCATCAGCATCGACAAATTCTCGGTCCTTGCCGCCCATCCTTGCCGCCACCGTCGGTCAAGGGCGGCTGTTTGTCGAGAACTTCCCTTGTTGCGTCAGGCCGCCGGGCTTTCTATAGAAGTCTGGTCCCGGGCAACACACGGGGGCCGGGTGGGCGCGGGAAGTGCGTCCGGAGGAGTACTTTCGACGTCGATGTCGGAGACACAATCGCGTTGGGCGACGCACAATTCTGGAAGGGCGCGATGGCTGACAAGCTTGCCGACGACATCATCTCCAAGATCAAGGCGCATTCCGACCCTGAAGTCGGCGAAATCGGCCTGGATACCGAACTCACCGCTCTCGGCATCCACTCTCTCGAACTGACCGAGATCATCTTCGACCTTGAGGAAGAGTACGAGATCGAAATCGAGATGAACACCGTCGAGGCCTGGAGCAACCTGAAGACCGTTCACGACATGGTCGAGGCTGTCCGCGCCCTCATCGACAAAAAAGCCTGAACTGAATGCGGCAACGTATCGTCGTCACGGGGATAGGCGGGCTCTGCGGGCTCGGCAACGACGTGCCGTCCATCTGGGATGGCATGCGCGAGGGCCGCTCTGCCATCGGCCCGATCACGACAATCGAACTGCACGACCTCAAGGTAGCGGCGGCCTCGGAGATCAAGGCGCTTCCTGACCACGGAATCGACCGCAAGCGCACCATCGCCATGGACCGCTTCAGCCTGCTGGCGGTGATTGCCGCGCAGGAAGCGATGGCCCAGGCGGGGCTGACGGTGAACGACAGCAACACCTATCGGGTAGGCGCGGTCGTCGGCGTCGGGGTCTATGGAGCCGAAACGGTCGACGAGAATTATCGCCAGCTCCTGATCCACAAGAAGCCGCGCGCCGCGATATTCGCCGTGCCCAAGGCGATGCCGGGCGCCGCGGCGGGCCAGGTGAGCATGAGCCTCGGCCTGCGCGGCCCGACCTTCGGGGTCACCTCTGCCTGCGCTTCCTCCAATCACGCATTCGCATCCGCCCTCGACCAATTGCGACTCGGCCGCGCCGACGTGATGATCGCGGGCGGCAGCGAGGCGCCGCTGGTCTGGGGCGTCCTCAAGGGCTGGGAAGCGCTCAGGATACTGTCCCCAGACACCTGCCGGCCGTTTTCGGCCGACCGGCAGGGCTTGGTGATCGGCGAAGGCGCCGGCATGGCCGTGCTCGAAACCTACGAGCACGCAACGGCGCGGGGCGCGACCATCCTTGCCGAACTGGCTGGGGCAGGGCTTTCCGGCGACGCCTCCGACATCGTCGCGCCGACCGTCGAGGGGCCGGCGGCGGCAATGCGCGCCTGTCTCGCCGATGCCGGCTTGAACCCGGAAGACGTCGACTATCTCAATGCGCACGGCACCGGCACCAAGGCCAACGACCAGATCGAGACGACGGCGATCAAGCAGGCTTTCGGCGTGCATGCCGGCAGGCTCTCCGTCTCGTCGACCAAGTCGATGCATGCGCATTGCTTCGGTGCGTCCGGCGCGATCGAGATGATCGCCTGCGTGATGGCGATCCGCGAAGGCATCGTTCCGCCGACAGCGAATTACCGCGAGCCGGACCCGGATTGCGACCTCGACGTGACACCTAACGTCGCGCGCGAGCGCAAGGTGCGGGCCGCGATCAGCAACGGGTTCGCGTTCGGCGGCACCAATGCCGTGGTGGCGTTCAAGGCTCCGTAGTTCTGCCACGCCGGTCGACGACGCGGCCGTGCGTCACCATTGAACGCCGCCTGCCTCCTGCCTACCTCTGGACGATCCACCCCTCCTTACGACTCCCGGAGCCGACATGACCGACCTTTCCGCATTCCCGATCGCCACGCGCTGGAAGTCGGCGCATCCCGACCGCATCCAGCTCTATTCTTTTCCGACGCCGAACGGCGTGAAAGTATCGATCGCTCTGGAGGAACTCGGTCTCCCCTACGAGCCGCACCCCGTCGACATCACCAGGAACGAGAGCTGGACCCCGGAATTCCTGTCGCTCAATCCGAATGGCAAGATACCGGCGATCATCGATCCCGACGGTCCGGGCGGCAAGCCGATCGGCCTGTTCGAATCGGGCGCCATACTGCTCTATCTGGCGGAGAAGACCGGCAGGCTCATCCCTGCCGACGCCGCGCGCCGCTACGAAACCATCCAGTGGGTATTCTTCCAGATGGCCGGTGTCGGGCCGATGTTCGGTCAGCTCGGCTTCTTCCACAAGTTCGCCGGCCGCGAAATTGCCGACAAGCGCCCGCTCAACCGTTACGCCGATGAATCGAAGCGCCTGCTCGGCGTGATGGAGACGCGGCTTGCCGGCCGCAAATGGTTCATGGACGACGACTACACTATCGCCGACATCGCCCATGTCGGCTGGGTGCGGAATCTGATCGGCTTCTACGAGGCGCGCGACATCGTCGGCTTCGACGGTTTTCCCAATGTCGACGCCTGGCTGAAGCGGGCGCTGGAACGGCCGGCGGTGCAGAAGGGGCTGACCATACCGGCACGAGGGTGAGCCCCGGCGATCAGCCAAGCCTGTCGACGGCCCGCATTGCGGGCCGTTTTCGCAATTGCGGTCCGATCGGCTGCTATTTGCTCTTGGGCTTGCCGGATTTGTCGCCCTTGCCGACGACGGAGGCGGCCATGGCGACGGCGCCGGTGACCGCGCCGGTCGCGGTGCTGGCGACCTTTCGGGCGACTCGCTTGGCGATCGACGGTTTCGCTGATCGGCTCGTTGCAGGCTTCGCGCTCGATTTCGCGCTGGCCGGCTTGACGGTTTTCGGAGCGGCCTTGCCGAACGTCTTCTTGGCTGGTTTGGCTGGCGCTGCTGCTGCTGTCGTGGCGGACGCCTTCAAAGGCGTAGTCTTGCTTTTTTTCGGAGCTGCCTTTTTCGGTTTGGTAGCCATTGCCCTCTCCTTTTGGCCATCAGGCGCGGATCACTATAGCACGCGTTGCGCAATCCTGTCGTGCCAAACGCGTTTTAGCGCCACGCGCCACAAACGGGCCGGAAGGCGGTTGGTTCCTCGTGCCGGTTTCAGACCAGTTGTTCGGCGTGGTCGAGGATGAGGTCGGCCTTGCGGCGGCGGGCGAGCACGCGCTCTATGTTGGGCAGGTCGTTCGACGCGATCCAGGCGCGCGCTTCGTCGTCCGACTTGCCGTGGCTGCGCCAGCGCTCCATCAGCCGACGCTCGAGTTCGAAGCGCGGCACGTGGACAAAGATCGAGAAATCGAACAGGTCGCCCAGCGCCGACCAGGGCTCCTCGTCAAGCAGTAGATAATTGCCCTCGACGAGTACGAACTTCACGCCGGAGCCGACGATCGCCGCTCCGGCGCGCGACAGTTCCATCGAGCGGTCGAAGACGGGAATGGCGATTTCTGGCTCGCCGGCGCGTATGCGTTTCAAGAGCGCGGCGAAGCCGGCATGGTCGAACGTCTCGGGGGCGCCCTTGCGCGAGCGGAGGCCCCTTGCGTTGAGCACGACGTCGTCGAAATGGAACCCGTCCATCGGGACGACGACGGAAGTATCCTCGGGCAGCACCTCGTGCAGCCTTGCCGCCAGCGTCGACTTGCCGGAACCCGGCGGTCCCGCGATGGCGACGATGATGCGCTCCACCCTGGCGGCGCGCTTGAAGATGGCGGCGGCGACGGAAGCTATCTCGGACATGACGGTTCCAGTTCGTCTTGGGGACATCTGTCGCTTTAAAGCACAAAACTCAATCGGCGGCACGGAGTTGCAGGCCGGCTTCGTAACACCACACAGTGTGGTCACGCGTCGCTTGTGTTTCCATCCCGGTTTGCTACGAAAAGGTCCCGGCAACATTCCCCCGTGGGGCGAAATTTTCCATGATTGCGCGCTTGCGAAGAGCGGTTCATCTCCAATTGCTGCCGTTGGCGCTGGGCTTCGGGCTGATCGGCGCGATCGTCGGCGCGCGCTCATGGCTGATCGAGACGCAGCGCGACAGCAATGATGCGGTGCGGGCCGCATTTGCTCTCGACAACAGGCTGGTGACCACGCTTTCGCTTGCGCAGGACGCCGAGACCGGTCAGCGGGGATTCCTCTTGACCGGCGAGGAACCCTATCTGCATCCCTACCGCGCGGCCCTATCGGCGCTGCTGGCCGAGATGGAGGCAATCGGCGCGGCGATCGCGAACGACCCGACGCAGCGCAAGCGGTTCGAGGCGCTGAGTGCCGCGCTCAACGACAAGCTGGCCGAAATCGAAGAGACGATCTCCTTGTACAGAGCGGGAAACGCCTCCGAAGCGCTGGCCGTCGTGCGGAGCAGCCACGGCAAGGCAGCGATGGATCGGGTCCGGTCCGTCATCGGTGAGATGCGCCGCGAAGAACGCGCCGATCTGCAACTGCAACTCGCCTCCGCCGAGCGCACCGACGACTGGCTGCGCTGGGCTTCGATAGCGACGCTGCTCGGGGTCTTCGCCGTCGGAACCTACGGGCTGGTCGAGGCACGCCGGCGCCTGCGCGACGTGTCCGACGCGCAGGACAACCTCGTGGCTGCGAACGATGCGTTGCGTGCGGAGATCCTCACGCGCGAGGCGGCCGAGTCGCAGATGCGCCAGATGCAGAAGATGGAAGCGGTCGGCCAGCTCACCGGCGGCATAGCCCACGACTTCAACAATATGCTGGCGGTCATCATGAGCGCCATGAACCTGATGCAACGCAAGCTGGCGCGCGGCGAAACCGACATCGGCAAGTTCGTCGACGCGGCGACGGATGCCACCACGCGCGCCGCCAGCCTGACCGCCCGCCTGCTCGCCTTCTCGCGCCAGCAGCCGCTGGCCCCGCAGGTGGTCGACGCCAACCGGATCGTGACCGCAATGTCTGATCTGCTGAGGCGCACGCTGGGCGAGACGATCTCGGTCGAGACGGTGCTGGCCGGTGGCCTGTGGCGTATGTTCGCCGATCCGAGCCAGGTCGAGAACGCGATCCTCAATCTTGCGGTCAACGGGCGCGATGCGATGCCCGACGGCGGTCGACTGACGATCGAGACCGCCAACGGACATCTCGACGACAGCTATGCCGCGGCCAATTCCGAGGTCACCGCCGGCCAGTATGTGATGATCGCCGTCACCGACACCGGGACGGGCATGCCGGCAGAGGTTGTGGCCAGGGCCTTCGAGCCGTTTTTCACCACCAAGCCGGTGAACAAGGGAACCGGCCTGGGACTCAGCCAGATATACGGCTTCGTCAAACAATCCGGCGGGCATGTGAAGATCTATTCCGAACCCGGCGAGGGAACGACTGTCAAGCTCTATCTGAAACGGTATTTCGGCGAGGAACAGGCGGCAGAGGCCGCGCCCGGCGCCATCGATGCCGACAGGCTCCCGACCGAGACGGTGCTGGTCGTGGAGGACGACGCGCGGGTACGTGCCGGAACCGTCGATGCGCTCCGCGAACTGGGCTATGTGGTGATCCACGCCGGCGATGCCGCGGAAGCGCTGAAGAAGCTGGAAGAGCATCCGGACATCGCGCTGCTCTTCACCGACATCATCATGCCCGTCATGAATGGCCGCAAGCTTGCCGAAGAGGCGCTTTCACGCCGGCCCGGACTGAAGGTCATCTTCACCACCGGCTTCACCAAGAACGCCGTGGTGCACAATGGCGTGCTCGATCCGGGCGTGAACTTCATCGCCAAGCCGTTCACGCTCGACCAACTGGCGGCGAAGTTGCGCGAAGTGCTCGACCGTACCTGACCGATAGTGGTGCCGGCGGCCGCAGCTACTCTGCCTCGCGGCCTTCGTCGAAGCGCTTCAGCTCTTCCAGCACCGGCATCGACACGATGTGGTAGCCGGAATCGACATAATGGATTTCGCCGGTGACGCCCGACGACAGGTCGGACAGCAGATAGAGCGCCGAGCCGCCGACCTCGTCGATGGTGACGGTGCGCCGGAGCGGCGAGTTGCGCTGCTGGTAGGAGAGCATCTGCCTGGAATCGGCGATGCCCGCTCCGGCGAGCGTACGGATCGGTCCGGCCGAGATGGCGTTGACGCGGATGTTTCTCGGCCCGTAGTCGCTGGCGAGGTACCGCACGCTGGCTTCGAGGCCGGCCTTGGCAACGCCCATGACGTTGTAGTTGGGCATGATGCGCACCGAGCCGGCATAGGTCAGCGTGATCATTGCGCCGCCGTTGTTCATCAGCTGCGCAGCGTGCCGGGCGCATTCCGTGAAGGAGTAGCAGGAGATCACCATGGTGCGCACGAAATTCTCGCGGCTGGTGTCGGCGTAGAGGCCTTTGAGCTCGTTCTTGTCGGAAAAGCCGATGGCGTGGACCAGGAAGTCGATGCTGCCCCATTCGCTCGCCAGCGTCTTGAACACGGTATCGATCGAGGCGCTGTCCTCGACGTCGCAGGGCAACAGGAACGGGGAGCCAAGCTTTTCCGCGAGCGGTTTCACGCGGCGGCCGAAAGCCTCGCCCTGATAGGTAAAGGCGAGTGTCGCGCCCTGTTGCGAAAGCTTCTGGGCAATGCCCCATGCGATGGAATGATCGTTCGCGACGCCCATGATGAGGCCGCGCTTGCCCTTCATCAATTCGCCCATGCCGCGGCTCCTACGCGGCGTAACGCTGGAAGACCAGCGTCGCATTGGTGCCGCCGAAGCCGAAGGAATTCGACAGCGCGGTATCGATCCTGGCATCGTCGATGCGCTTGCGCACGATCGGCATGCCTCCGAATTCGGGATCGAGGTTTTCGATATGCGCGCTTTCGCCGATGAAGCGGCCCTGCATCATCAGGATCGAGTAGATCGATTCCTGGACGCCCGCAGCACCCAGCGAATGGCCGGTGAGCGACTTGGTCGAGGTGATGTTGGGCATCTTGTCGCCAAACACCTCGCGGATCGCCCCCATCTCCTTGGAATCGCCGACCGGCGTCGACGTGCCATGGGTGTTGATGTAGTCGATCGGCTGCTTCACGGTTGCGATCGCCTGGCGCATGCAGCGCACCGCGCCTTCGCCCGACGGCGCGACCATGTCGTGGCCGTCGGAAGTGGCGCCGTAGCCGACGATCTCGGCGTAAATCTTTGCGCCCCGAGCCTTTGCGTGCTCCAGTTCCTCGAGCACCAGCACGCCGGCGCCGCCGGCGATGACGAAGCCGTCGCGGTCGACGTCATAGGCTCGGCTGGCGACCGCGGCGCGGTCGTTGAATTTCGACGACATCGCACCCATCGCGTCGAAGAGGTTCGACATCGTCCAGTCCAGATCCTCGTGACCGCCGGCGAACATCACGTCCTGCTTGCCCCACTGGATCATCTCGGCGGCGTTGCCGATGCAGTGCGCCGAGGTCGAGCAGGCCGACGAGATCGAATAGTTGACACCGTGGATCTTGAACCAGGTCGCCAGCGTGGCGGACGCGGTGGACGACATCGCCTTCGGCACGGCGAACGGGCCGATGCGTTTCGGGCTGTTGTTCTTCAGCGTGATCTCGGAGGCTTCGACGATGGTGCGCGTGGATGGGCCGCCCGATCCCATGATGATGCCGGTGCGCTCGTTGCCTGACACGTCGCTCTCGTCGAGGCCGCTGTCGGCGATGGCCTGCTTCATGGCGACATGGTTCCACATGCCGCCCTGCGACAGGAAGCGGGCGGCGCGACGGTCGACCAGCTCGGTCGGGTCCAGTTTCGGGGCGCCCCACACCTGGCACCGGAAGCCGTGCTCGGCGAAGGATTCGGAAAAGCTGATCCCGGATTTCGCGTCGCGCAGCGATGCGGTGACTTCTGCCGCGTCGTTGCCGATGGACGACACGATGCCGAGGCCGGTGACGACCACTCGTTTCATCTTGAAACTCCTCGCCGTAGCGCAGCCGTCAGGCCGTCGCGGATTGCTTGGACAGGCCGACCTTGAGGTCGGTGGCGGAGTATATGGGTTCGCCGTCCGCCTTCAGCCAGCCGTCGGCGATGCCGAGCACGAGGCGGCCGCGCATTACCCGCTTGAAGTCGATGCCGTATTCGACCAGCTTGACCGACGGCGTCACCATGCCTTTGAACTTCACCTCGCCGGTCGAGAGCGCCATGCCCTTGCCGGGCTCGCCCAGCCAGCCGAGGAAGAAGCCGGTCAATTGCCACATGGCGTCGAGGCCGAGGCAGCCGGGCATGATCGGGTTGCCGATGAAATGGCAGGGAAAGAACCATTTGTCGCGATTGATGTCGAACTCGGCGCGGATGAAACCCTTGTCGAAGGCGCCGCCGGTCTCGCTGATCTCGGTGATACGGTCGAACATCAGCATGGGTGGGTAGGGCAGTTGGGCGTTGCCGGGGCCAAACAGTTCACCGCGGGCGCATGCCAGCAATTCTTCATAGTCGTAGCTGGACTTCGAAACCGCCATCAAAAACCGCCTTCCGTTACATCGTGGCGCAGGGCGCCCCTTTCGTTGCGTAGCTAACACAGCCGTCCACAGGCGGAAAGCGAAGTCAGCGATTATCGTGACCCGTAGTGCCGGTCAATGAGGGCTGAAAGGGGGCAAAGCGCCGCTATTGATCGGATCCGCCCGACAGAATATATCTGGATTTGCTGGAATTGCGGCGCATCGGGCCGCAACGGCAAGCGCGAACCGAATTGGGACTGGATGGATTACAAGGTCCACAAAGACTCGCCGACTATCGACAGGCGTGTCCGCGACGCCGGCCTGAGGCCGACGCGCCAGCGCGTTGCGCTCGCGCATCTGCTTTTTGCCAAGGGCGATCGGCATCTCTCGGCCGAGGAACTGCACGAGGAAGCGTTGAACGCCGGCGTGCCGGTGTCGCTGGCCACCGTCTACAATGCGCTGCACCAGTTCACCGAGGCCGGCCTGCTGCGCATTCTCGCCATCGAGGGCGCGAAGACCTATTTCGACACCAACACGTCCGACCACCATCATTTCTTCATCGAGGGCGAGAACAAGGTCTTCGACATCTCCCCCGGTCCGGTGCAGGTCGTCAATCTGCCGGAGCCGCCCGAGGGCATGGAAATCGCCAATGTCGACATCGTGGTGAGGCTGCGGCCGAAGCGCGGCGCTTAACGCGCGGCGGACACCACCGACACGTATCTCGGCAGGGCCGGTAACGGCTTCAATCCTTCACGAGTTCGCCCGGATAGGCACCCCAGACGAGCGACTGGCTGACCCAGCCCGTGTGGCCATCGAAGCTCACCTCGCACCATTGGCCGTTGCAGCTGCGGATGGCGCCGATGGCCCCCGGCTCGATGATCGCCAAGGTGCGCGAATTGGCATCGGGATCGGCAAGCAGGTTGATCCTGGCGTCCTTGCCCTTCTGCCAGGGCGCGGCAATCGCCGTGCGGCGGCCGGAAAGCAGCGACTGGTTGACCCAGCCTTCGGCACCGTCGGGATCGCGCACCCGCCGCCAGTTGTCGTATTCCTGGATGATCTCCATCGGCAGGCCCGCCTTCAGATAGAGCCAGTCGACCGCATAGTTGACGCCGGGACCGATACGCGCGTTGACGCGGCCCGATTTCAGGCTGACGAAGCGCGGCAAGGGCAGGCCGCTCGGCCCGCGCCGCAGGTCCGATCCCGACTGTTCGGCAGGCGCCGCCTGGACCTCGCCGGTCAGGGAAACCGGCGGGAACAGGAGCAGACCCGCCAATGCGATGCCGGCGGTCAAGCCGAGAGACGAAAAACGAGACACCGTCGTTCCTTTTGCAACTCCACGTCCCGCCGCCATCCTTCGCGGGAGCGCCTTTTTCTTTGTCATCGGCAGAAGCGCTTGTTACACAGGCAGCCGTGCCGGAACCTGTTTCCAGTTTCGCCTGTCTTGGTTAAAGAGGTCTGAAGCGGGATACGGATAGAGGCCCGAATCCGAGACCCGAATGAGGGAAGAATGGCCGGCAAGAAAAAGCCTCTCGTCGTCATCACGCGCAAGCTTCCGGACCCCGTCGAAACGCGCATGCGCGAACTGTTCGATGCCCGCCTGAACATCGACGACAAGCCGATGTCGCGCGAGGCGCTGGCGGCGGCGATGCAGGAAGCCGACGTGCTGGTACCGACGATCACCGACAGGATCGACGAGGAGTTGATCGCCGGCGCCGGCGAAAACCTCAAGCTGATCGCCAATTTCGGCAACGGCGTCGACCATATCGATGTCGTGGCAGCCGGCAAGAAGGGCATCGCCGTTACTAACACGCCCAACGTGCTGACCGAAGATACGGCCGACATGACGATGGGGCTGATCCTGACCGTGCCACGCCGGCTGATCGAGGGCGCCAATGTCATTTCGGGCGACGGCAAATGGGCCGGCTGGTCGCCGACCTGGATGCTCGGCCGCCGCATCTGGGGCAAAAGGCTCGGCATCGTCGGCATGGGCCGCATCGGCACGGCGGTGGCGCGGCGAGCCAAGGCCTTCGGCCTGTCGATTCACTATCACAACCGCAAGCGCGTGATGCCCGCATTGGAGGACGAACTGGAGGCGACCTACTGGGAGAGCCTCGACCAGATGCTGGCGCGCATGGACATCATCTCGATCAACTGCCCGTCGACGCCGGCGACCTTCCACCTGCTTTCCGGCCGGCGGCTCGCGCTGATGCAGCCGACCGCCTACATCGTCAACACGGCGCGCGGCGACATCATCGATGAGGACGCGCTGATCAAGCTCATCCACGACGGCAAGGTCGCGGGCGCCGGGCTCGACGTGTTCGAGCACGAGCCGGCGATCAATGCGAAGCTCCTGAAGCTCGCCGCCAAGGGCAAGGTTGTGCTTTTGCCGCATATGGGCTCGGCGACGATCGAAGGCCGCATCGACATGGGCGAAAAGGTGATCATCAATATCCGCGCCAGCCAGGATGGCCACCGCCCGCCGGACCGTGTGCTGCCCAACAAGGTCTGACGGCGCGCGCTTCCGCGACGTCGCCATCATTGTGCCCGCAGCTGCTCTCGGTTAGCTTCAGACTGCTTCGTGCAACGGTTGAAGGGAGGCTGTCGTGACAAGAATGATTGCCGGACTGCTGGTTGCGTCCGCCGCGGTGTCCACCGCCGCTCTGGCAGCGCCCACCGCGGCGCAGAAGAATGCAATCCGCTCGTCCTGTGCCAGCGACTTCAAGACCTATTGCCCAGGCGTCTCGGCGGGCGGGATGCCTGCGCTCCAGTGCCTGGAGAAGAACATGGCGAACCTCGTTCCGGCATGCCAGCAGGCTGTTAAGGCCGTCACCGGCGGCTGAGCCGGGTGGTTGGGTCGGCGCCATGTCAGGATGCCGCCGACATAAAAGGCGGGTTGTCATGTTGGCGTATCGCGTGAGGGTTTTCGCGTTCCTGGCAGTGGCCTTGGCCGGGCTTGCGCCAGCCGGACCGGCCAGGGCGGAAAGCGGGTTCGATGTGGTTGTGCTCGGCGCGCGCGGTGGCATCGAGGATGGGAACCTCAGCGCCTTCATGATTTCGCCGGCGGGCGACCCTCGGACCGTTACCTGCGATGCAGGCGCGCTGGTCAACGGTCTGCGCGTCGCCGATGAGAAGGGGGCGTTGGACGCGGTCGAGGTGCCTGCCGATTCGCCCTATACGCGCGTCGGCTACGTCCTGACCGAACGGATCAAGGGCTATCTCATCAGCCACGCACACATGGATCATGTCGCCGGCCTGGTCATCGCCTCGCCGGACGATTCGAAGAAGCCGATCTATGGCCTCGCTTCCGTGATGCGGACGGTGCAGGACACCTATTTCAACTGGCAGGCCTGGCCGAATTTCGGCTCGGGCGGCAAGCAGCCGCAGCTCGGAAAATACGAGCTTACCGCGCTCGCGGCGGGCGAGCGGCGCGAGCTTGCCGGCACCGCGATGCAGGTCACGGCGTATCCCCTTTCGCATGGCGGCGTGGAATCGGCTGCCTTCCTGATCGAGAGCGGCGAGGATGCTCTGCTGTGCTTCGGCGACACCGGGCCGGACGAGGTCGAGAAGTCGACGGCGATCGCCGACATCTGGGCGGCGGTTGCCGGGCTGGTTAAAGAGAAACGGTTGAAAGCGGTCATCATCGAGGTGTCCTACGACAATGCACAGCCGGACAAGCAGCTCTTCGGCCATTTGACCCCGGCCTGGCTGCAGAAGTCGCTGGGCGAGTTGGACGCGCTCGCCGGGGGCGGCGCGCTGAAAGGCCTGCCGGTCGTCATCAGCCATATAAAATATTCGCTGAAGAAGGGCGAACCGCCGCAGCAGCGCATACGGGCCGAACTGGAGGCCGGCAACACGCTGGGCGTGCGCTACATCATCCCCGAGCAGGGAGAGGCCTGGCGCTTCTGAAGGATCACTCCCGCGCCTTGTAGCGGATCGTGTCGAAGCGGGCGGCAAGCGCGTCGTAGAGCAGCAGCCGGCCGACCAGCGGTTCGCCGATGCCGGTTATCAGCTTGACCACTTCGAGCGCCTGCAACGTACCCATGACGCCGGTCAGCGCGCCGAGTATGCCGGCCTCGGCGCAGGAGGGGACGAGGCCGGTTGGCGGCGGCTCCGCGTACAGGTCGCGGTAGGACGGGTTGGGCTTGCCGTCCGACCCCGCCTCATAGGGTTTAAGGACGGTGAGTTGGCCGTCGAAGCGGCCGACCGTTGCCTGCACCAGCGGCCGCCGTTCGGCCGCGCAGGCGTCGGCCATGGCGTAACGGGTCTCGAAATTGTCGGAACCGTCGGCGACGAGGTCATATTGCGCAACGAGGGCGGCGGCATTGCCCTTGTCGATATGCATGGCGTGCAGTTTGACGCTCACGTGCGGATTGATGCGTTCTATGGCGGCTCTTGCGCTGTCGAGCTTCGGCTTGCCGACGGAGGTCGTGTCGTGGATGACCTGCCGCTGCAGATTGGAAAGCGACACGATATCGTCGTCGACGATGCCGAGCGTGCCGACACCCGCCGCGGCGAGATATTGCAGCATCGGTGCTCCGAGGCCGCCGGCACCGATAACCAGCACGCGGGCGCGCTTCAGCTTCTGCTGGCCTGCGCCGCCGATCTCCGGCAGCACGATATGGCGCGCATAGCGTTCGAGTTCTTCGGACGAAAGTGGGGCTTTGGCATCCATGCCGGGAGATTACAGCGGCCAGCCCCTGTTGTCAGGGTCCGTCAGGTAGTCGCGACGCGGCCGTGGTCAACGGTGAGGATCAATGCACGGCCCTCGATACTGGAGAAGAGCGTGGCTTCCGTGCCGGTCATGAAGGTCTGGCAGCCGAGGTTCTCGAGGATCGAGAACAGCGCCGCACGGCGGCCGGCATCGAGATGGGCTGCGATCTCGTCGAGCAGCAGAATCGGCACGCTCCCCGACATCTCGCCGGAAAGGCGGGCATGCGCGAGCACGATGCCGACGAGCAGGGCCTTCTGCTCGCCGGTCGAACAGAGCTCGGCCGGCATTGATTTCGGGCGATGGCGGACCAGAAGGTCGGAGCGGTGCGGTCCGTCGAGCGTGCGCCCGGCGGCGCGGTCGCGTTCGCGGCCGGATGCAAGCGCCCGGCGGAACGTCTCTTCGATCTCGACGGCCGGCGCATGGCCGACCATGGCCTCCATTGAACCTGCGAGCGCGAGGTCGGCCTGCGGGAAGGGACTGGCGGGCAGCTTGTCGATCATGGCCGCGAGCAGCCGCACCATTTCGGCGCGGGCGGCGGCGATGGCGGTGCCGGCTTCCACCATCTGCAACTCGATCGCGTCGAACCAGGCTTGGTCGCGGGAACCGTCGGCGAGCAGGCGGTTGCGCCCGCGCATCGCCTTTTCGTAGTCCAGCGCGCGACGGCCGTGGCCGGGATCGATGGCAAGAACCAGCCGGTCGAGGAAGCGACGGCGGTCGCCGGCCGGGCCGGTGAAGAGCGCATCCATCGCAGGCGTGATCCACAGCACGCGTAGCCATTCGAGCAGGTCGTCGGCCGCGGCTTGGGCCGAGTTGATGCGGACGCGGCGCCCGGCCTCGCTGTTGGGATCGAGACCGGCCGTACCGGTGCCGATGTCGAAAGGCCCCTTCGCGCCGTCGAGGTGGGCATGGACGGCAAAGCCGCCGACGCTGCCTTCGCGCGCCACGTCGGCGTAGGGGGCGCGGCGCAGACCGCGTCCGGGCGTGAGCAGCGAGATCGCTTCGAGCAGGTTCGTCTTGCCGGCGCCGTTCTCGCCCGAGAAGACGACCATACCCGGTTCCAGGTCGAGCGACAGCGAGGAATAATTGCGAAAATTCGCAAGCGTAAGCTTACGTATGAAAACCGAACCGGCGCCGTTCTTTCTGGGCGTCGGCGTCATTTCCCGGGATCAATCTCGTTTGCGGCGGCTCATACCCGCATCGGCATGAGCACGTAGAGCGTATTCTCGTCCGCCGTATCCTGTATCAGCGTCGGCGCCCCGGCGTCGGCCAGCATGAAGCGGGCATCGCCCCCGGAAAGCTGCCCTGCGACGTCGAGCAGGTAGCGTGCGTTGAAGCCGATCTCGATCGGATCGGAGGAATAGTCGGCCGCGAGTTCTTCCGTCGCGCTACCGGAATCCGGATTGTTCACGGCAAGCGTCAACTGGCCGTCGGAAATCGAAAGCTTCACGGCACGGCCGCGTTCGGAAGAAATGGTGGAGACGCGATCGACGGCGGCCGCGAAGGTCTGGCGGTCGATGGTCAGCGCCTTGTCGTTGCCAGTCGGGATGACGCGTTGGTAGTCGGGGAAGGTGCCGTCGATCAGCTTGGATGTCAGCACCACGCTGCCGATGGTGAAGCGGATTTTCGTGTCGGAAAGTTCCGTCGCCACTGCAACGTCGGGAACGTCGACCAGTTTCTGCAGCTCGCTGACAGTCTTGCGCGGGATGATGATGCCGGGCATGCCCTCGGAGCCGGCCGGAGCATCCATCTCGGCGCGGGCCAGACGGTGGCCGTCGGTCGCGACGGAACGCAGCTTCAGCTTGCCGCCCGTCTCGATGGCGTGGAAGTAGATGCCGTTGAGGTAGTAGCGCGTTTCCTCGGTGGAGATCGCGAACTGGGTCTTGTCGATAAGCCCTTTCAGCGCCGCCGCGTCGATGCGGAAGATGTGCGAAAAGGAGCCGGCCGAAAGCTCTGGGAAATCCGATTGCGGCAGACATTGTAATCGGAAGCTCGAACGGCCCGAGATCACCGACATGGCGTTGCCGTCTTCGTCGGTCCTGAGCATCACTTCAGCGCCTTCCGGCAGCTTGCGCACGATGTCGTAGAGCAGATGCGCGGGAACAGTCGTGGCGCCGGCGGTCTCCACCTTGGCAGCCGCCGCTTCGGTGATTTCGAGATCGAGGTCGGTAGCCTTCATCTCGAGGATCGCGCCCGACGCGTTGAGCAGTACGTTGGACAGGATGGGAATCGTGTTGCGGCGCTCGACCACGCGGTGGACGTGGTTCAGTGACTTGAGAAGGTTCGACCGTTCGAGGATGACGCGCATGACCAAACGAGCTCGCTTGTAAGTAACAGCCGGCGTTCCGGATCCGGAATTCCGCAACAGGCATGATGAAGCTTCGGAATCGCCGCAAAATGACAGGAAAAGACGCCCGAACGCAAGTCCGCGAGGGTTCGCCAGGCCGGTTCTCAAGGCTTTCCGGGGGATAAACGGCGAAGCTCCCGGCCGGCTGACGAGAACCGGTCGGGAGAAGGCGCTTCAGATCATCCCGGAGCGCCTTCGTTTCGAGGCAGCCATCGGACTCCGGAGCGAGTCTAGGCCTGGTCGTTGATCAGCCGTCGCAGCAATTCGAGTTCCTGTGCCAGCGTGTTGTCGTTGCCGGAAAGGTCCTCGATCTTGCGCACGGCGTGAAGCACCGTCGTGTGGTCGCGCCCGCCGAAACGCCGGCCGATCTCCGGCAGCGAACGCGGCGTCATGACCTTGGCGAGATACATGGCGATCTGCCGCGGCTTGACGATGGTACGCGTGCGTCGGTTGGAGAGCAGTTCGGTCTTGGAGACGTTGTAGTGGCGCGCCACCACACGCTGGATGTCTTCGATGCGCACCCGCTTCGGCTCACCGGAGCGGTAGATGTGCCCGAGTATCTCGTCGATACGCTCCAGCGTGAGTTGCGGCTCGAAGCTCTGGCGGAAGAGCAGCTGGTTGAACGCGCCTTCGAGTTCGCGGCCGCTTCCGGTCACGGTTCGCGCTATGTGGGCGATGATTTCTTCGGAAATGTCGATCGAGGGGTCTTCGGCCTTGGCTGCCGCATGGCGGATATTCAGCATGCCGAGGCGCATCGTGTAGTCGGGCGACGACATTTCGAGCGCCACGCCGCCATTGAGGCGCGAGCGCACGCGCGGTTCGAGCGATTCGAGCTCCGCCGGCGGCCGGTCGGCTGCGACGACGACCTGTTTGGCGCTGTCGAGCAGCATGTTGATGAGATGGCAAAACTCGTGCTGGATCGACTTGCCCTGCAGGAACTGCATGTCGTCGATGATCAGCAGATCGATGTCGCGCAACTGCTCCTTGAGCGTCAGCGCATTGTTGTCGCGGATCGCGGTGGCGAAGCGCCACATGAAATATTCGGCCGTCAGGTAAACGACGCGCGACCTGGGGTTCTGCTTCAGCGATTCCGCTGCGATCGCCTGCAGCAAATGCGTCTTGCCGAGTCCAACCGTGGCGTGGAGGAAGAGCGGGTTGAAGCGCGACATGGACTCGGCGACCGCACGCGCCGCCGCGAGCGCCACGCGATTCGAGGGCCCTTCGACGAAGGACTGGAAAGTATAGCGCTGGTCCAGCGGCGAGCCGAGCACGCCCGGCCGGAACTCGGTTGAGGACGCAACGCCGGTTCGCGGCGCCGGCTCGGCCTTGCCGCTGGGTATGGTGCCGGAGCCGAGTGCGGTCTGCGCCGGCCGGGCCGGCTTGCGTGCCGGTTCCGGTTCAGCCTCGATCTGGGGGCGCACCTGCCGGGTTGCACTGCGCACGACGATCTCGATGCGGAAGAGTTCCGGCTCCTCCTGTCGCCACAACTCGGCGATGAGATCGAGATAATGGCCGTTGATCCAGGATTTCAGAAAAGCGGTCGGTACCGAAAGGCGCACGATGCCCTTGGAGGCTTCGGCAAGCTTCATGCGACCGAACCAGCTCGAATAAACCTCGCCTCCGACCCGTGCCTTCAACTGCGTCCGTATGCGTTCGAAAATCTTCTCCGCGTCGTTCGCAGCCGCCATGTCATCGCCCTCGGTCAAGTTTACTGGAAAGAGAAGCCCGCGATCGGCTGCCCTCTCGATGCCGCTTTGCATTTTCAAATCCCCGTTTCCTCGTATTCGCCTGTCGTCGCTACCGGCCCGACAACGCCTTCCTTCCTCACCGCAACCCACATCGCCGCCATGCCGTCCGCCGCGCTGCCGCACGGCAAATGGCGCCCCGGTCCGGCGAGCCGCCAGACCTGCACTCCCACACTGTTGCTAACCCCACTTGTCGAGCAGACAAAAACCTCCCGTCCACGGAATCATCCGTGTTGCAAACTTCGCCTGATTTGGCTGGTTTGTTCGGGGTGGAACCCGTCCGCTTCGATGGCCAGACCCTACAAAATACGCAGCGTGCAGGGCAAGTGCGAGGCTAACCGATTTTTAATGAATCTGATGCCGCCAAAGGGCGAATCCGGGACGACCGCAAGGGGTAAAATCGACAAAGCCGTTGTGATTCAAAACCTTTTCCGATGCCCGCCAAAATCGGGCGACAGCAGGGAAATTTTTTTAAATTATTCGCTTGACACCGCGTTGTCCCCGAAGAGGAAGACAACTCTTGCGCAACCTGTGGATAACCATCCGCAAGTGTTTGTAAACAAATAAGAATTTTTGCCTGACTATTATTGAAAACTCAAAGCCTTCGCAGGCCTCGCTTCATTAGGAACGGCGCGTGTGCCGGCAAACGATCCGGACCGTCGAACGGCCCTCTCACTCGCTGTCGGAAGGCATATGCCAAGCCATTGTCCGGCAAACAAAAAACCCGGCGCGATGCGCCGGGTTGGACTTGGCCGGAAGCTTCCGGAAACTGCTCAGGCGGAAAGCGACTTCACGCGCTGCGCCAGCCGCGAAACTTTCCGCGAGGCCGTGTTGGAATGCAGCACGCCCTTGCTCGCGGCGCGCATCAGTTCGGGCTGTGCCGCCTTGAAGGCGGCCTCGGCTGCCGCCTTGTCGCCGGAGGCCAGGGCCTCTTCGACCTGGCGGACGTAGGTGCGCACGCGCGAACGCCGGTTCTTGTTGATGACCGTCTTGCGAACCATCTTGCGCGCCGCCTTTTTGGCCGACGATGTATTGGCCATGATGCCTCTCTTCGTATCTTTTCCGATAAGCGCTATGCGTAAAAACGGCAGGGCGCTGAAAAACAAACGGGCAGCCACAGGGCCGCCTCGGTCGTGCGGGCTTATAGTGCAGCTTTTCCGACGCGTCAACGAGAGTTTCGGAGGATTCGACGTTACCGATTTCTGAAGGCGGGCGGGCGTTTCTCGACGAAGGCGGCCATGCCCTCTTTCTGGTCTTCGAGCGCGAACATCGAATGAAAGAGCCGCCGCTCGAAGCGCAGCCCCTCGGCGAGCGTGGTCTCCCAGGAGCGGTTGACCGCCTCCTTCGCCATCATCACGGCCGGCATCGAGAAGCCAGCGATCTTGCCGGCGGCCTTCAGCGCCTCGTCGACCAGGTCGGCGGCCGGCACGACGCGCGAGACCAGGCCGTAGCGCTCGGCCTCGGCTGCATCCATCATGCGGCCGGTGAGAACCATGTCCATCGCCTTCGATTTACCGACAAAGCGCGCCAGCCGCTGCGAACCGCCCATGCCCGGCATGATGCCGAGGGTGATTTCGGGCTGGCCGAACTTCGCCGTATCCGCGGCGATGATGAAGTCGCACATCATGGCGAGTTCGCAGCCGCCCCCCAGCGCGTAGCCCGCGACTGCGGCGATCACCGGCTTGCGCGTACGGGTGAATTCCTCCCAGCCGACGAAGGTGTCGGCGAGATAGGCCCCGGCATAGTCCATCGACGCCATCTCCTTGATGTCGGCGCCCGCGGCAAAGGCTTTTTCCGAACCGGTGAGGACGATTGCCGCGATGCCGGGATCAGCGTCGAACGCCTTGCAGGCGGCAAGCAGGTCCGCCAGCACGGCGGTGTTCAGCGCATTGAGGGCCTTCGGCCTGTTGAGCGTGATCAGGGCCACCTTGCCGCGCGTCTCAACCAGGATCGTCTCATAGGTCATGATTTTCACTCCTTGACGCATATTGCGTCGGCGCCGGCAGTTACAGCACAGGTCCGAAAGGACGCCCGGCCTCTAATGCTGGCAGACCGGACAATAGAATGTCGAGCGCCCGCTCTGGACGATGCGGGCGATCGTGCCATTGCAACCAGGCTTGCGGCAAGGCTCGCCATCGCGGTCGTAGACCGAGAAGGAATGCTGGAAATATCCGAGCGAGCCGTCGGCGTGGACATAGTCGCGCAGCGAGGAGCCGCCGGCTGCGATGGCGTCTGCGATGACCGAGCGGATAGCTATGGCAAGGCGCTCGGCGCGCCTACCGGCCTTGCCGTTGACGGGCGCCACGGTGCCGGCCGTGCGGCGCGGCGACAGGCCGGCGCGCCACAGCGCTTCGGACACGTAGATGTTGCCGAGGCCGGCGATCAGCGTCTGGTCGAGCAGGGCGGCCTTGAGCGGCGTCTTCCTGCCGCGCAGCAGATCGGCGAGCAGCTTGCCGTCGAGTGCGTTGCCGGTCGGCTCGATGCCCAGATCGGCGAGCATCGGATGCTCGTTGTTGGCGTCGGCGAAAAGCATGAAGCCGAAGCGGCGCGGATCGTTGAACACGACCTTCGATCTTTTTCCGCGCGGCGACGCGAGATGGAAGACGACATGGTCGTGCGATGAGGCCTTGGAACGCTGGTAATAAAAGTCGCCGGGCCTCGACGTGTCGTCCTCCTCCTCGATGCGGAACGACCCGGACATGCCGAGGTGGCAGATGAGCATCGGGCCGCCTTCGATCTCCGCGGTCAGGTATTTCGCGCGCCTGCCGAGTGAAACGATCTGCCTGCCCGAAAGGCGTTCCGCGAAATCGCGCGGAAACGGAAAGCGCAGGTCGGGCCGCCGCGTCTCGACCGAGACGATGCGCGCACCTTCCATGACCGGCTGCAACCCGCGTCGTACCGTTTCGACCTCGGGAAGCTCAGGCATGGTGGTTCAGGGTCTCGAGGAACGATGAGCCGTGGCGCCCGGGGGGCAGGCCAAGATGCTCCGCGACAGTCTCGCCGATATCGGCAAAGGTCCGGCGAAGGCCGGCGTCGCCGCCGGTCAGGCCGGGCGCGCAGCCGAAGATCGGCACGCGTTCGCGCGTATGGTCGGTGCCGCTGCAGGTCGGGTCGCAGCCATGGTCGGCGGTAAGCAGCAGAAGGTCTCCGGGCTGGAGCAGGGCAAGCGCCTCCGGCACGCGGCGGTCGAACGCCTCGAGCGCGGCGGCGTAGCCGGCTACGTCGCGGCGATGGCCGAAAAGCGTGTCGAAATCGACGAAATTGGCGAAGACGAGATCGCCGTCCCGGGCGTCCTTCATGGCGCCGAGCGCAGCGTCGAACAGCGCCATGTTGCCGGCGGCCTTGCGCACTTCGGACACGCCGCTATGAGCGAAGATATCGCCGATCTTGCCGACGCCGATGACTTTTGAGCCACGCGCGACCAGTCGGTCGAGAAGGGTCGGCTCGGGAGGCGGCACGGCATAGTCGCGACGGTTGGCGGTTCGCTCGAAGGTGGCGGCCGTTTCGCCTATGAAGGGGCGGGCAATCACGCGGCCGATGTTCAGCGGGTCGACCAGCCTGCGCACGGTCTGGCAGAGCTTGTAAAGCCTTTCCAGACCGAAATGCGTCTCATGCGCGGCGATCTGCATGACGGAGTCGGCCGAGGTGTAGAAGATGGGCTTGCCGCTCCGGATGTGCTCCTCGCCGAATCTCGCGATGATCTCGGTGCCTGAAGCATGGCAGTCGCCGAGGATGCCCGGAAGCTTGCCGTCGCGAATGATCGCATGCGTCAGATCGGCGGGGAATGCCGGGATCGTGCGAGGGAAATAGCCCCATTCGAATGGCACCGGCAATCCGGCGATCTCCCAGTGGCCGGATGGCGTATCCTTGCCGCATGACACTTCCTGCGCGACGCCGTGGAAGGCGGAGGAGAAGAGCGGAGACGTCTCGGCGTCGATACCGCCATAACCCGCCGCTGCGGCCGCACGGCCAAGCCCGAGTTTCATCATGTTTGGGAGATGAAGCGGTCCATGCCGCAAGTCTTCACGGTCTCCCATTCCCGCCGCGCACCTCTCGGCGATGTGACCGAACGTGTTAGAGCCCTCGTCGCCGAAACGCGTCGCATCCTCGGCTCCGCCGATGCCGAAGGAATCGAGGACGAACAGGAACGCACGCGACATTGGATAAGTACTGGCTCCTGTTGCCGGACGAATGGGAGCAGACATAGGGTTTGCCATGGACATTGGCAAATCGGAAGAGATGCGCGGCGGCCGCATGCCGATTGCGGCGCGGATCGCCGGCTGGGCGTTCTGCGCGGCGGTCGCATGCCTGGCGACGCCGGTCTCGGCCGACTGGCGCGAGGACATAGGCACGTTCAGGGTGGGCGTCGTCGCCGAGCCCGGCGCCGGCAACACGATCGCCGGGCTTGCCGAACTCAACGACGCCTTCACCAAGGCTCTTGGCCTGAAGGTCGAGTTCTTCGTCGCCCGCAACTATGCGGCGCTGATCGACGCGCAGGCGTCATCGCGCATCGACTACGCCATTTACAGCGCCTCGGCCTATGCTTCGGCCTACCGGCGCTGCGAATGCGTGGAACCCCTGGTGGCGCCGACCGGCGAGGACGGCTCGATCGGCGTCCGTTCGGTTCTGATCGCCAGAGACGGCCGGTTGCCGGCGACCACGGACCTGGGCGGGCGGCGCATCGCGCTGCCGCCGGCGGACAGCGTCACCGGGCATCAACTGCCGCTCGCGGCGTTCCAGCCCGAAGGCAAACCGCTCAGTGGCGCCGAGGTCTTTTTCGTGGACGCGGGTTCCGCCGAAGCCGCCGAAGCCATGCTCGTCGAAGGCAGCGTCGACGGGATCTTCGGCTGGGCGCCGGCCACCCGCCCGGATGCGCCGGAGATCGAAGGCGGCACGCTCGCGCGACTGGTGGCGGCCGGCCTCGACCGCGCTTCGCTCGCCATTGTCTGGCGGTCGGACGTGCTGCGCTACGGACCCCACGCGGTGTCGAGCGGCCTCGACCCGGAGCCGAAACGGCGGTTGATGGTGTTCCTGACGGGATTGAGAGAGGACGACCCGGGTTTGTACGAGCGCCTGGAGACGCATCGGCTGGGCGGCTTTACCCCTGTCTCGCAAACGGATTATGCGGCAGCGCTCGATCTGGTGCGGATGCTGGCGGAGATGGGGCCGGAAGCAGAATAGGCGTCAGGCATCGCGACCGGCCCTCCAAATTTCAGTCGTAACAGTCCGTACAGGGGATGCTCGTGCTCCGGCGGGGCCGCAGGTAATAGGTTTCCTTCATAGAAATGCCGTCGAAGGCTGCCGCCAGCCCAAGCGTGTCCTTCGAGGACGCGGCCCAGGTGATGACCGGCCTGTAGGCCAACGAGCTTTCGGCGCGGACGATAAAGGTGTCCTTGATCTTGAGCGCCGGGGGCAGGTCGGTGACGAGCGTGCCTTTCGCCAGACCGGTGCTGAAGTCGCCATTGACGAGCTTGCGCGACCAGACCACCTCGACTTTCGGCGTCGTGTCGTCGGTTACCTGGAGCGCAGTTATCACAATGCTCGGCTTGCTGCGGTTGTAAGGCTGCAGCGTCGCCTCGCCGATGCGCATGATGCCCTCGATCTCGGACTTGTTCATTTCCGGCATCTGCGTCACGAGGTCTGCGGTCATGCTGCCGATGCGGCCGACCTTCTTGCTGACCTCGATCGCCTGCGCCACCTCCATGGTTACGAGATAGAGAGCGAGCAGAAGCGGCACGATCAGCGCGAATTCGAGCGCGGCCACGCCCTTTCGGTCGCGGAGCATGAACCGCGCCTTATCCAGAAACCGTGCCCCCGCACCTACGGACATTTTTCCTGCCTTTTCTGGCTTCGCATCCGGGCGAAGCGGATTTCAGTCGTCGAACGGTTCGTTCTGCCAGGTGACGGTGGCGAAATGCAGCGTCTTGCCACCCTTGAGGTTCGAGACCAGCTTGGACATGAAGTCCGTGATGACCGGCCATCTGTAGAAGACGCGAAGCATGTTCCTCGACTGGGAAAGGCCCGGGTCGACGTCGAAACCGCTGGTGTCGATATCCCTGTCCGCCGTCAGTTTGATGCGAACTGCCGCCGCGGCCGCGAAGGTCGGGAATTCGCGCAGATCGACTTCGAGCGCGTCCGGACATTCCGCGGCGGAGACGATGATCTCGAGCCTGTCGCATATCATTGTCTTCAGGGCAGTCTCGGTCAGCGCCGGTCCCGGCTTGAGCTGGCCGGTACGGATCTCGCGGGCGATATCGTCGGTGACGTTGGACAGTATCTGCTGGCCCGCGAACGAGATGCAGGTTTCCAGGATGGCGAAGACTAGCGCCGCGAAGGGAATCGACAGCAGCGTGAACTCGATCGCCGTGCTGCCGTCGCGATTGCGCAGGAAGCGGGCGCAGAGGCCGCGCCGGCGTTCCTTGTCCATCGGTTCGGATTGCATGCTCATGTCGGGTCCTGCCGATCCTGATGCGGTATCGGCTGGACCTTATGGCATTCCGGTTGAAGTCGCGTTTTGTTGACAGTGGCAATTGTCGCGACGGCTTTTACCAGCTGTTAACGGTTCCGGAGGCCGGTCCTACCTGCGGGCGACGGGTTTTCGCGCAGCCATCTACTGGCGGCTCATATCCGCTTCGGAACTGCGCTCGGCGTCGGACTTGTAGGAGCTTTCGCAATAAGGCGTGCAGGAAAGCGTCTGCACCGCCGCGCGCCGGTATATGCGAACGGTCGACGCGGTCGAGCGGCTGACCAGAACCTGTTCGTCTATGATAGGGGCGCCGGCCTCATCGAAGATGACGAGATTGGTGACGCCGAAGCCCTTGCCAGTGAGCACCACAGTGGATGCATCCTGCACCGAGGCGTCCGCAATCTCGGGATTGCCGATGATGATCGTATCGGCCGGGCGCGAGAGCTTGAGTATCTTCGCCTGGTTCATCGTCACCTCGATACCCCCTTCGGCCAACGCCGGCGTTGCGGCCAAGGCGACCAGGAATGCGAGTCCAAGAGGCAGACCAAGCTTCGCCATGCGGCTCTCCGAGAAATCAGGTTCAACGGAAGATGAAGGATATTGGTGAACCAAGCGTTAAGCCGCTTCCACCCGTGACCCGGCTTGAGCCTGCGGCCTGCTTTCAAGGATACGTAGGAAGCCTTGAATACGTGCGTGTGCGCCGGCACGAAAAGCCGGAGCCGCCGCCGCATATCGCGTTGTTTTCCTGTTAACCACTGGTCGATTTGGCGGCCGAAAGGAATCGGTAAGGCTGTTTCTTAAGCCGTTTGAAAGAGCTTCTCCCTACAGTCGCGTCATCCGATCAACCGGTCACAGAAGTTGACGGAAGTGCTGTAACACGGAGTAGGAGCTCTAGCATGTCCAACATCTTTGCACGTTTCGTGAAGGACGAATCGGGCGCGACCGCCATCGAGTACGGTCTGATCGCTGCCCTCATCGCTCTGGCCATCATGGTCGGCGCCGGCGCCGTCGGCAACGCGCTGAACCAGCAGTTCAACGACATTTCGAGCGAGCTGAACAGGGTCTGATCCCTGGCCGGTTCGAACGACTGGTTTGGAAAGGCCGCCCGATTGGGCGGCCTTTCCATTTGCGCGCCTTCGGGTCAGGAAAATCCGCGGCACTCTTTTCACTCGCGGTTAAGTGCATGCGCGTAATGATTGACGCGATCTGCATTGCTTCGCGGAACCTCTGCCATGCTTGAAGCGCTGATTTTCGTGGTTTTCCCGTTCTGCATGCTTTTTGCGGCGGTATCGGACACGCTTTCGATGACCATTGCGAACCGCGTGCCGCTGTTGCTTCTCGCCGTCTTCGCGGTCGTCGCACCGCTGACCGGCATGGGATGGGCGGAATATGGCTGGCATTTCGCCGCGGGAGCCGTGGTGCTGGCGGCGACGTTCGGCCTGTTCGCGCTGGGCGGCATGGGCGGAGGCGACGCCAAGCTGCTGTCGGCGACGGCGGTCTGGATGGGCTTCAACCTGCATCTCGTAGAATACCTGGTCACCTCGGCCTTCCTTGGCGGCCTGCTTACCCTAGCGATCCTCGTCTACCGCGGCTCGCCGCTTGCGGTATATACGGGCCGAAACATGTTCCTGAAGAATTTCGCCGATGCCAAGGGAGGCGTCCCGTATGGCATTGCGCTTGGCATAGGGGGCTTGGTCACCTACCCCGGTTCGCCGTTGATGGTATGGGCTCTGGAACGTCTGGCCGTTCAGTGACCGCCGCGGGTCAGCCGCGTGGGATCGCCGCAGGGATTTTCATCAATATTAAATTAAGCACAATCGTAAGCAATGCATTAACCTTAATTTGACGATTGGGACTGCATTATCCGCCTCGGCTTGAGGGTATTTGCCAGGACGAGGACTGGACGATGGCGGCATCCCGACTGATCATTCTGGGCGTGGCGGTAGCTGCGGCCGGCGGTGCCGGCTACGTGGCCAAGAACATGATGGCGGCTCCTCCTCCCGAGATCATCGTGGAGCAGGCGCAAGCTCCCGCAGTCGACCTGACCGAGGTTCTGGTGCTCGAAGGCGACGTGCCGATGGGCGCGACGTTAGGTGACCAGCTCGGCTGGCAGCCCTGGCCGTCGGACGGCGTCAACGAGAACTTCATCACCCGCGAACGCGACCCCGAGGCGCTGGAGAAATACAAGGGATCGGTGGCCCGCGTCGCCATGTATTCCGGCGAGCCTCTGCGCACGTCGAAGCTCATCGGCGAGGGCCAGAGCTTCATGTCGTCCATCCTGCCGAAAGGATACCGCGCCGTCGCCACCCAGATCTCGGCTGACACCTCCGCGGGCGGCTTCATCCTTCCCAACGACTATGTCGATGTCATCATGACTCGCCAGTCCGACACTGCCACCGCCACCGGCGGCTTCGTCACCGAGACCATCCTCAAGAACATCCGGGTGCTGGCCATCGACCAGGCCATCCAGGAGGACGAGGAAGGACGCCGCGTCAAGGTCGGCTCTACGGCAACGCTCGAACTGACGCCGGAGCAGGCGGAGATCATTACCGTCGCCCAGCAGATGGCCGAACGTCTGACGCTGTCGCTGCGCGCGCTTGTCGATACGCGCGAAGAGGTGACCGGCGAGGCGGACTATCTCGTATCGGGCAATGGCAGGCGCAATACGATCAGGATGATCAAGTCCGGCGAGGTTTCCGAAGTGGGAGCGAGGAAATGACTTCAGGGATAGCTCTGCCGGCGCTGAGCAGAAAGCGGATCGCCGCATCGGCTGCCGCCGCGCTCGGACTGCTGCTCGCCGGCGCCGGCCTGCAAGGCGGCGCCCTTGCGGGCGGCCAGCTCAATGGAGGGGATGTCGGCCTGGTCAGCACCGGTGCGATGTCGGGGACACAGAGCGTGAAGCTAGGGCTGAACAAGTCCGTCGTCATCGATCTGCCGGCGGATGCCTATGACATACTCGTTGCCAATCCGGCCGTCGCCGACGCTGTGACGCGCACGGCGCGGCGCATCTATCTCTTCGGCAAGTCGGTTGGCCAGACCAACATCTTCGTCTTTGGCCCCGGCGGCGAGCAGATCGTCAGCCTCGACCTGCAGGTCGAGCGCGATACGGCCGGCGTCGAGGAATACATCAAGCGCTTCATCCCGACATCCGACGTGAAGGTCGAACTGATCAACGACAACGTCGTGCTGACCGGCACGGTCGAGACGCCGCTCGACGCCTCCCGCGCAGCGCAGATCGCCAACATGCTGGTGCGTGGCGGCGAAGCGACCACCGGTCAGTATTCGCAGACCGCGGCGGCAAGCAGCGACGGCGGCGGCGTCGACATCAACAACCCGGATTCGACGCGCCAGATCAGCGGCATCGTCAACCTGATCCAAATCATCGGCGAAGACCAGGTGATGCTGAAAGTCACGGTCGCCGAAGTCAGCCGCAACGTGATGAAGCAGCTCGGCGTCAACGTCGTGGCCCAGGCCGACGGCATCAGGTTCGATTCCCGCGCTCTCAACGTGGGCAACATCCTGCAAGCGGGTACGGGGCTCGGTGGCGCCGACCTTTTGCAAGCCTATGTGCGTGCGATGGAACAGGGCGGCGTGATCCGCACGCTGGCGGAGCCGACGCTGACCGCCGTGTCGGGCGAGCAGGCGACGTTCCGCGTCGGCGGCGAATACAATGTCGTGACCAACGTCGCCAACGAGAACGGCATAACCATTCCGACCCTCAACCAGATCGAATACGGCATTGGCCTTGAGTTCAAGCCGGTCGTGCTGTCACCGGGGCGCATAAGCCTGAAGGTCCGCACCTCGGTGTCGGAGCCGACCACCGAAGGAGCGGTGGAACTCGGCGGCCAGAACATCCTGTCGTTGCGCAAGCGCCTTGCAGACACCACGGTCGAACTGCCGTCGGGCGGTTCCATGATGATCGCCGGCCTGGTCAACGACAATTTTCGCCAGACCATGCACGGCGTCCCCGGCCTGTTCAAGATACCGGTGCTCGGCACCTTGTTCCGCAGCCGCGACTTCGTGCGCAACGAGACCGAGCTCGTCATCATCGTGACGCCTTTCATCGCCCGGCCGACAGCGCGTAACCAGCTCGCGAAACCGGACGACAATCTGGTTCCCGCCAGCGATGGCGCCGGCATGTTCCTCGGCAGGGTCAACCGTGTCTACGGCACGATGCAGACCGATCTTCCCAACGGCCGCTACCACGGCGTCGTCGGTTTCATCTACAAATGAGCGGGGTTCAGCGCATGTCCGATGCGTTCAAAAAGAAGGTAGGCCTCGTGCTGGCGGCGGCGGCGGTAGCGCTCCTGTCAGGCTGCGCGAAGCGCGATTCGATCACGGTCGGCGCGGTACCGGACGACTACCGCACCAACCATCCGATCGTTATCGGCGAAAAGGAAGAGACGCTCGACCTGCCGGTCGGCGTCAGCGACCGTGGCGCAACGGACGCGCAGCGTGCAACACTTGGTGGCTTCCTCGCCGGCTACGACAGCTCGGCTGCGCCGCCCTTGACCATCATCGCGCCTTCCGGTTCTGCCAATGCCGTCGCCGCGGCAGAAGTCGCGAAGGATTTCGCCCATATCGCCAGGAAGAACGGCGTCCCGGCGAATCGCATCATGCTCGCCTCCTACCAGGCTTCGCCGGAGGAAGTGGCGGCGCCGGTGCGGGTGTCGTTCGTCGCCATGCGGGCGCAGACGGGGCAATGCGGCCGCTGGCCGAAGGACATGCTCGAAACCAACGACAACAAGCATTACGCCAATTTCGGCTGTTCCTATCAGAACAACCTGGCCGCACAGATCGCGAATCCCACGGACCTGCTCGGGCCGCGCAAGCAGACGCCGATAGACCCGGCCAACCGCGGAAACGCGATAGAAGAATATCAGAATCGCGAGTCCGACTTCAACGAGAACATCGGATTCTGATGCGGGCGGAACTGGGGTGAGGGCAACATGACCAATCTGGCTTACGACAGCCCGGACGACAACGAGGCGGCAACGCCGGACCTGGCTGCCTTGCAGGAGTTGCGGCCGGTGCCGCGCATCTCCATCCAGGCGTTTTGCGAGACCGAAGGCGTCGCCCAGCCCATCGAGCGTGCCGGCGAGGACCGCCGCATGGCCAGGGCCCATCTCAAGGTCCATATGGGCGGCGTGGGAACGGCGATCGAACTCTACAAGGCGGCGCCGACGCCGAACCTCATCATCCTCGAGTCGCGCCAGGAGCCGAGGGAGATGCTGCAATCCCTCAACGAGCTTGCCGAGCATTGCGATCCGACCACCAAGGTTGTCGTCATCGGGCACTACAACGACGTCGGGCTTTACCGCGAGCTGATCCGTTCCGGCATCTCCGAATATGTGGTGGCGCCGATCTCGATGGCCGACGTGGTGAGCGTCATCTCCACCATCTTCGTCGATCCGGAATCGGACCCGATCGGCCGCTCCATCGCGTTCATCGGCGCCAAGGGCGGCGTCGGGTCTTCGACGATTGCGCACAACGTCGCCTGGTCGATGTCTTCGCTGTTCAAGTCCGAAGTCGTCGTTGCCGACCTCGACCTTGCCTTTGGCACGGCCAACATCAACTTCGACCAGGATCCGGCGCAAGGCATAGCAGAGGCCGTGTTCTCGCCCGAGCGCATCGACGACGTCTATCTCGACCGCCTTCTGGCCCAGTGTTCGGAACATCTTTCGCTGCTTGCTGCGCCCTCGACGCTGGAGCGCGTCTACGACTTCGATCAGGACGCGTTCAGCCAGATCATCGAAACGGCGCAGCGCAGCGCGCCGCTGCTGGTGCTCGACATGCCGCACATCTGGACCGGGTGGTCCAGGGCGACCCTCACCAAGGCCGACGAGGTGGTCATCACCGCGACGCCGGAACTGGCCAATCTCCGCAACACGAAGAACATCGTCGACATGCTGAAGCGGCTGCGGCCCAACGACCCGCCGCCCAAGCTCATCCTCAACCAGGCGGGCGTGCCCAAGCGGCCCGAGATCAAGCCGGCGGACTTCTCCGAGCCGCTCGGCATCACGCCGATGGCCGTCATCCCGTTCGAGCCGCTGCTGTTCGGCAACGCTTCCAACAACGGACGGATGCTCGGCGAGATGGATGCCGCCCACCAGGCGGTCGCCATCATGAACGAAATCGCGCATGTGCTGACCGGGCGCAGCGAGATCAAGGCGAAGAAGAAGGCCGGATTGGGCGGTCTGCTCGGCAAGCTCGCGAAGAAGAAATAGCCCCGGCGGGATCGGTAGAGATGTTTGGTAGAAGAGGCAACGACGACGGCACGAAGGCAACGCCCGATTTCCGGCCCGCACAGCCGGCGGCGGAACCCTCGATGCCGCCCGCTGCGGAGGCTAGGCCCGCGGTTCCTCCGGCTGCCCCGCCCCTGGCCCGTAGGCCGGTCGAGCCGCCGCCGCTGGCGGCCGAGCCGCGCAAGCTGAGCCGCGAGCGCAGCGACAACTACTACGACACCAAGAGCCAGGTGTTTTCCGCGCTGATCGATACGATCGACCTGTCGCAGCTGGCCAAGCTCGATTCTGACAGCGCCCGCGAGGAAATCCGCGACATCGTCAACGATATCATCGCGATCAAGAATTTCGCGATGTCGATCGCCGAGCAGGAAGAACTGCTCGAGGATATCTGCAACGATGTGCTGGGCTATGGCCCGCTCGAGCCGCTGCTCGCGCGTGACGACATCGCCGACATCATGGTGAACGGCCAGAAGAACGTCTATATCGAGGTGAACGGCAAGGTCGAGCAGACCGGCATCCGGTTCCGCGACAACCAGCAGCTCCTCAACATCTGCCAACGCATCGTCAGCCAGGTCGGCCGGCGCGTCGACGAATCGAGCCCGATCTGCGATGCCCGCCTTCCCGACGGCTCGCGCGTCAACGTGATAGCGCCGCCGCTCGCCATCGACGGCGCCGCGCTGACCATCCGCAAGTTCAAGAAGGACAAGCTGACGCTCGACCAGATCATGAAGTTCGGCGCCATCTCGCCAGCCGGCGCCGAGGTGCTGAAGATCATCGGCCGCGTCCGCTGCAACATCATCATCTCTGGCGGCACGGGCTCCGGCAAGACGACCCTGCTCAACTGCCTGACCAACTATGTCGACCGCGAGGAACGCGTCATCACCTGCGAGGACTCCGCCGAGCTGCAGCTTCAGCAGCCGCATGTCGTGCGCCTCGAAACGCGCCCGCCGAACCTTGAGGGCGAGGGCGAGGTGACCATGCGCGACCTGGTCAAGAACTGCCTGCGCATGCGCCCCGAGCGCATCATCGTCGGCGAGGTGCGCGGACCCGAGGTCTTCGACCTTCTGCAGGCTATGAACACCGGCCATGACGGTTCCATGGGCACGATCCACTCGAACAGTCCGCGCGAATGCCTGAACCGCATGGAATCGATGATCGCAATGGGCGGCTACACGCTGCCGCAGAAGACCGTGCGCGAAATCATTGTCGGCTCGGTCGACGTCATTATCCAGGCGGCGCGCCTGCGCGACGGCTCCCGTCGCATCACCCACATCACCGAAGTGATCGGCATGGAAGGCGACGTGATCATCACGCAGGATCTCGTCCTCTACAACATCAAGGGCGAGGATGCGTCCGGCAGGCTTCTCGGCGAGCACATCTCGACCGGCGTCGGCCGGCCGCATTTCTGGGAGCGCGCGCGCTACTATGGCGAAGAGCAGCGCCTCGCGGCGGCGCTGGAGTCCATGGAGAAGCGGGCGGCCTGATGCCGGAACGGGAGTAGGGCTGACGAGATGTTCGGCATCGACACGACCATATTGGCGTTCATCGCGCTGGCCGGCTTCAGCGCCGGCGCGGTCGCCTATGCATTCCTGTTCAATACGATCGCCGAGGAAAAGACCGCCGAGCGGCGCCTCGATACCATCAAGAAGGCCGAGACGGACCGATCGGTCATCAACGCCACCCGCGATCGTGCCGCCGAAGCGGCCAAGCGCAGGAAGTCCGTCCAGGATTCGTTGAAGGAACTGGATGCCAAGCAACTCGCCGCCGACAAGAACGTCAAGAAGCCGCCGCTGAGGGTTCAGCTCCGGCAGGCCGGGATGACGCTGACGGTCGAGCGCTTCTATATGTATTCGGCCATATGCGGCATCGCGGTGACGGCGCTGGCCTACTTTTTAGGCGCGCCGCTGCTCATCCTGCCCGGCGCATTCCTCGCCGGGGTGTTCGGCCTGCCGCGCTGGTTTGTCGCCTTCCTTCGCGCCAGGCGGGTGAAGGCGTTCCTGAGCGAATTTCCCAATGCGCTGGACGTCATCGTGCGTGCGGTCAAGTCCGGCCTGCCGCTCAATGACGGCGTCAGGCTGATCGCCTCCGAGTCGCAGGAGCCCGTGAAGACGGAATTCCGTCGCATGGTCGAGGCACAGCAGGTCGGCATGTCGATCCCGGATGCAGCACTTCGCATGCAAGAGACCATGCCGTGCCCGGAAGCCGGCTTCTTCGGCATCGTCATCCAGATCCAGTCACAGGCAGGCGGCAACCTGTCGGAAGCGCTGGCCAATCTTTCGCGCGTGCTGCGCGACCGCAAGAAGATGAAGGCGAAGGTCCAGGCGCTGTCGATGGAGGCCAAGGCCTCCGCCGCCATCATCGGCGCGCTGCCGTTCATCGTCGCCCTTCTGGTCTACCTGAGCAGCCCGAACTACATAATGCCGCTGTTCACGACCAGCACGGGCCATCTGATACTGGGCATCTCGGGCATCTGGATGTCGATCGGCATCTTCGTGATGCGCAAGATGATGAATTTCGATGTCTAGCGTCTGTTCTGCGGCGATCATCGGGCGGAACGGCCGGCGTCCGGCCCTTCCGGCCTGTCATGGGACGATCGTGAAATGACCGCACAAGTCGTCAAGGCACTGACCGATCCGGCGTTCCTGATCGCTCTTCTGGTGGGCATTGCGGTCTTCGCCACGTTTTTCACGGTGATGCCGTCGCTCTCCGGCAATACATTGAAGGCGCGTATGAAATCCGTCGCCCTGGAGCGCGACGAACTGCGCCTCAAGCAGCGCGCCCGGCTGGCCGCCGAGGCCGACCGGCGCCGCAAGGGTCTGCGTGAGGAGCAGTCGCTCGGCATGCGTGCGATCGTCGACCGGCTCGATCTGAGGCGGGCGCTTGCAGACGAGAGCACGCTTGCCAAGTTGAAGGTTGCCGGCTTCCGCGGCCAGAACCCGCTGACGCGCTTCCTGTTCTTCCGCCTGGTGCTGCCCTTCGTCTTCTTCGTGGCCGCCGCCGCCTACGTATTCCTGCTCGGCGGGCTCCCCGAGCAGTCGAACCTCATCAAGGGCTTCGTCTGCATCGTCGCCGCCTATGCCGGCTTCTATGCGCCGGTCCTCTATGTCAACAACCGCGCCACCAAGCGCAAGCAGTCGATCCAGCTGGCCTGGCCAGACGCGCTAGACCTGATGCTGATCTGCGTCGAGTCCGGCATGTCGATCGAGGCGGCCATCCGCAAGGTGGCCGACGAGATCGGCGGCCAGTCGGTCGGCCTGGCCGAGGAACTGATCCTGACCAATGCCGAGCTTTCCTATCTCCCCGAGCGCCGCCAGGCCTATGAGAATTTGAACGCGCGCACCGGGCTGGAATCGGTGAAATCGGTGACGCAGGCGCTGATCCAGGCCGAGCGTTACGGGACGCCCGTCGCCACCGCGCTTCGCGTGCTCGCCAGCGAAAGCCGCGACATGCGCATGAACGAGGCGGAAAAGAAGGCCGCCGCCTTGCCGCCCAAGCTCACCGTGCCAATGATCCTGTTCTTCCTGCCGGTGCTGTTTGCGATCATCCTCGGCCCTGCCATCATCCAGGTCGGCCAGCAGGGCGGCCTGTTCGGCACCGAGGAAAAGACGATGCAGGAATAGGCTGGGCGATTCGGCCGAGGCAGGCAAAAAGAGAAAGGGCCGGCCGAAGAACCAGCCCCTTGCATTGAGCAGCCTGGCCTGGAAAGCCGATCAGTTGGCAGCCGTCTTCTTGTCGTCGTCCTTGAGCTGGCTCCAGGCGTTCTGCTGCGCCAGCATGCCGCGCAGATAGGCGACATTGGCCTTGGCCTGTTCCGGCGACAGCTCGTTGCCGGCGATCTTCTCGGCTTCCTCAAATCGCCCCTGCAGGCCGACTACGAGCGCCAGGTTCTGGCGCACGCGGCTGTCGGCGGAGGGCTGTTGGGCAGCTTTGTGCATGTAGGTTTCGGCGGTCTTGAGATCGCCTTCCAGGACATAGGACATGCCGAGATTGGAAAGCACCGAGGGATCGTTCGGCTTGAGGTCCAGCGCTCGGCGGTAGAGGGTGCGCGCCTCGCCCGACTTGCCGAGCTGGTCGAGGATCGCGGCTTCGGCGGAAAGCAGCTTCCAGTCCGGATATTCGGGCGTCTGGGCACGGCGCACCGCGTCGAGCGCCGGCTCCAGCTCGCCGGCGCCGGCGAGTGCCTTGCCGTAGGCGGCGAGCACCTCGCGATCCTTCGGATAGGCGATGGCGAGCTTGCGCATGACGGCGAGCGACTGGTCGGTGCGCCCGTTCATCTGCAGCAACTGGGCATAGCGCATTGCCGTCGGCTTGTCGGAAGGGTCTGCCGCGTAGGACTTGCCGAGCGAGGCGCCTCGCTTGGCGAGTTCATCGGCGGACATCTGCGCGACAGGCTCGCCATCCCTCGAGACGGAGCCGGTGGTCATCTTGCTCGTGCCGCAACCCGCGACCGTTGCTGCAAACGCGATCGCCGCCGTCGCAAGAAGCAGTCTTTTTCCCGTTGCGTTCATCGTGCGGCTGGTCAACATCTGCGCCGGGTCTCCCATTCATTGGCGCGGCCACCCGAAGGCTCAACGCTGACCCGAAGCAATATTCCGTTAACCCTAACGGATGGTTAAGAGAGCTATTCCGACGCCGACCGAGGAATGCCGCATGCCCGTCGAACTGATCGAAACAAAACCGAAAACGTCGCGCCCGATCCATCTGGTGGCCAGGGATGGGCTTTTGCAGGCCGGGCTCGATGCCCCGGCGCTTGCCTGGGCGAAAGCCACCGGTTTCAACGGCGAGGCCGGCCGCTCGCTCCTGGTCCCGGGTGCGGATGGCGAGGTGGCGGCCGCCCTGTTCGGGCTCGGCAAGACAGATGAGAGCGCAGCGCTGGGCGCCGGCGCGTTGGCCAAGACGCTGCCGGAGGGCGACTGGCATTTCGCCGCGGCTCCCGCCAACCCGACATTGTCGACGCTGGGTGTCGTGCTCGGCGGCTACGGGTTCACGCGCTACGGCAAGAAGCCCGGCAAGGACATACGTTTGTCGATACCGGCCGGCGCGGATGCCGCATATCTGCGGCGGATCGCCGAAGGCGTGACGCTGGCGCGCGACCTCGTCAACACGCCGACCAACGACATGGGGCCGGACGATCTCGAACAGGCGGCAAGGATGTTGGCCCGCAGGTACCGGGCAAAGGTCTCGGCCGTCGAGGGCGACGACCTGCTGGCGAAGAATTTTCCAATGATACATGCTGTCGGGCGCGCGTCGGACAAGGCGCCTCGGCTGATCGACATGATCTGGGGCGAGAAGAACGCGCCGAAGGTGACGCTGGTCGGCAAGGGAGTCTGCTTCGACACGGGCGGGCTCGACATCAAGCCGTCAAGCGGCATGCTCCTGATGAAGAAGGACATGGGCGGCGCAGCCAATGTGCTGGGTCTTGCCTCGATGATCATGGCGTCCGGGCTGAAGGTCAGGCTGCGGGTGCTGATCCCTGCGGTAGAGAATGCCATTGCCGGCAACGCGTTCCGGCCGGGCGACGTGCTGACGAGCCGCAAGGGGCTGACGGTCGAGATCGGCAACACCGACGCCGAGGGCCGGCTGGTGCTGGCCGACGCGCTGGCGCTTGCCGACGAGGAGGAGCCCGAGGTCCTGGTCGACATGGCAACCCTGACCGGCGCGGCGCGCGTTGCGCTCGGTCCCGACCTGCCGCCCTTCTACACCGACGACGAGCAATTGGCGTCCGACCTCGCGGCCTCTGCCAGGGAGCAGGAGGACCCCCTGTGGCGCATGCCGCTGTGGAAACCCTACGACGCGAAATTGTCGTCCAAGGTGGCGGATATGAACAATGTGACGACCGACGGCTTTGCCGGCTCGGTCACGGCCGCACTCTTCCTCAAACGCTTCGTTGAGAAGGCCAAGAGCTGGGTGCATCTCGACATTTTTGCATGGAGCCCATCGGACCGTCCGCATGGTCCGGCAGGCGGCGAGGCCCAGGGCATCCGCGCGCTGGAACAGGTAATTTCGCGGCGCTACCGTTAACCCGCAAAATGAAACGGACGCGAAACAATTTAGGCGCATCATGCCGCCATGATCGTTCTGCGTCCGATACAAGCCTTGCGCCTGTGGCAGCAGGTCACGCTGTCCGAGGTGCGCGACGACGCCCTTGACCTGACCACGCGGCAGATGGCGATCCTGCTCACCGTCTATCTCGACGCGCCGCCCCACACCGTGCGCGGGCTGGCCGCCAGGCTTGACGTGACCAAGCCGGTGATCACGCGTGCGCTCGACACGATGGGCGCGCTGAAGCTGGTGTCCCGGCACCGCGACGAGAAGGACAGGCGCAACGTGCTGGTCAGGCGCACGGTCGAGGGCGCGCTCTATGTCGAGCGTTTCGGCGATGCTATCATCGCCAAGGGACTGGAGCTGCCGCTTTGACCGCATACGACAAGAGACTGCACGCCTTCCGGCCGGACCTTGCCGACGCGAAGTTGAAGGGCGAGGTCATGGCCGACCGTTTCGTCGCCGGAAGCCCGGCACGGATCGTGGCGCCGGTGGCCGACATGCTGGGCGAGCCGCGCCCCGACGCCGGGCTGAACACGCAGCTGCTGCGCGGCGACGACGTGACCGTCTTCGAGGAGACGGAGGGCTGGGCCTGGGTGCAGGCTGCTCGCGACGGCTATGTCGGCTATGTCTCGGGCGGTGCCCTGGGGCCGCGTGCGGATGAGCCGACCCATCTCGTCTCCGCGCCGCGCAGTTTTCTCTATCCGGGCCCGGACCTGAAGCTTCCCCGCCTCGGCGAACTGTCGCTCGGCTCCGCGGTGACGGTGCAGGGTTTCGCCGAGACGCGCGGCACGCGCTACGCGCTGCTGTCGACCGGCGAGGCGATGATTTCAGGGCATCTCAGGCCTGCCGGCGAAGCCTGCGACGACTATGTGGCGGTCGCCGAGACGCTTTCGATGACGCCCTATCTGTGGGGCGGCTCGTCGGCCTTCGGCATCGATTGCTCCGGCCTCGTGCAGCTTGCCATGCGCATGACGGGCCGCGACGTGCTGCGCGATACCGACATGCAGGCGGCGACGCTCGGCGAGCCGATCGAGCCAGGCGAAAACCATTCCGGCCTGCGCCGCGGCGACCTCGCCTTCTGGAAGGGCCATGTCGCGATCATGACCGACGAGGCCACGATGATCCATGCCAACGGCGACACCATGCTGGTTTCGCGCGAAGGCCTGGCCGAGGCGATCGACCGCATCGGCTATCTCTATGGCGGCCCGACGGGTTTCAGGCGACCGTAGGCTGCTTCAATACCCGGCTGCGCGATCAACCACGTTCTTCAGCTTTTCGCCGCGCTCGAAGGCATCCATCTGTTCCAGCATCGGGGGAACCAGGTGGGACGGGTCGGAGGTTGCGGCCGCGTGCGGCGTGACGAAGACCCTGGGATGGTTCCACAGCGGGCTTGTCTTCGGCAGCGGCTCTATCTCGAAAACGTCGAGGCTCGCCTCCTTCAGCGTCCCGTCCTCCAGCGCGCGAACGATGTCGGCGTCCTTCTGCAGCCTGCCGCGGCCTGCATTGATGAGCACCGCGCCGCCCAGTCCGTTGCGCTTCCTGAGCTGTTTCAAGAGTTTGTAATTGATGATGCCGGCCGTCTGCGGCGTCAGCGGCAGCAGCACCACGAGAATGTCGGTCGCATTCAGGAACGCTGTCAGCCCCTTCTCGCCGTGGAAGGTGGCTACATCGGGCATGGAATGCTCGGTTCGGCTCCAGCCGTTGACGCGGAAGCCGGCGGCAAGCACCGCCGCGGCGGCGGCACGGCCGAGTTCTCCGAACCCCATGATGCCGACCGAAATGTCGCTCGCCGGCCGCTGCGGGGGCTCGCGCCAGACCTTCCGCTTCTGCTGGGCCCGGTAGAGCATGCCCTGGCGGTGATGGTCGAGCACCCGCCACAGTACGTAGTCGGTCATGTGCCGGGTGAGGTTGGCGGCGACGACGCGAACGATCGGCACGTCGGGGAGGGTCGGATCGGTAAGGACATGGTCGACGCCGGCACCGACCGAAAAGATCACGCGCAGGTTGGGCAGCTTCGACAACAGGTTTGGGCGCTGCTTCCATACTACCGCATAGGTGATCGAAGGATCTTCGGCTCCGTCAGGCTCGGTGACGACCTCGCGTGCCTGGGACAACAGCTCGAACCATGGTCGCGGGTCGTAACCGGTCATGGCGAGGAGGATGCGTCCCTTGTTCTTCTCCGGCATGGTTTCTCCAAATTCCTGCTGCGAGCACGATTTGCGAACGTCCGTCCTGTCCGGGGACTATTCGCTGACGACGCTCGCGGGAGCCGTCTCGATGCGGAAGGCGGCCGAGATCAGCGCTTTCGTATAATCGGTCTGCGGCCGCTCGAATATCTGTTCAGCCGGGCCGTGTTCGACGATCTTGCCGTTGCGCATGACGATCACGTCATTGGCAAGCGCGCGGATGACCTTGAGGTCGTGGCTGATGAAGAGATAGGCGAGGTCGTGCTTGATCTGCAGGTCGCGCAGCAGGTCGACCACCTGCGCCTGCACGCTCATGTCGAGCGCCGAGGTCGGCTCGTCGAGCATGACGAATTTAGGCTTCAGCACCATTGCCCGTGCGATTGCGATGCGCTGGCGCTGTCCGCCGGAGAATTCGTGCGGGTAGCGGAAGCGGGTATCCGGATCGAGACCGACCTCCTTCAGCACGTCGACGATGCGCCGATCACGCTCTCCCTTGGACAGCGACGGCTCGTGGATCGCGAGCCCTTCCTCGATGATCTCGGACACCGACATGCGCGGGCTGAGCGATCCGAACGGATCCTGGAAAACGATCTGCAACTCGCGGCGCAGCGGCCGCATGGCGCTGAAAGACAGGCCGTCGATGTCGCGGCCGTCGAAACTGATGCGTCCTTCCGACGAGATCATGCGGGCGAGGGCGAGGCCGAGGGTGGTCTTGCCCGAGCCGGATTCGCCGACGACGCCGAGCGTCTGGCCGGCGCGCACGGTGACGTCGATGCCGTCCACCGCCTTGACGTGGTCGGCGACCGTGCGGAAGAAGCCCTGCTTGATCGGGAACCACACCTTTACGTCAGTGCCCGACATCACCGTAGCGGCCGACGCATTGGCCGCCGGCGGCTTGCCCTTCGGCTCGGCTCCGAGCAGATGGCGGGTATAGTCATGCTGCGGGTTGGCGAATATTTCCGAGGTCGGCCCGGCCTCGACGATCCTGCCTTTGGTCATGACGCAGACGCGGTCGGCGATCTTGCGCACGATGCCCAGATCGTGGGTGATGAAGAGCATCGACATGCCCTTCCTGGCTTTAAGCTTGCCGAGCAGTTCGAGTATCTGCGCCTGCACGGTAACGTCGAGCGCGGTGGTCGGCTCGTCGGCGATCAGGAGTTCCGGCTCGTTGGCAAGCGCCATCGCGATCATGACCCGCTGGCGCTGCCCGCCGGAGAGTTGGTGCGGATAGGCGCCGAGCCGCTTCTCCGGGTCGCGGATGCCGACCTCCTTCAGCAGTTCGAGCGTTCGTTCCCGCGCCGGCTTGTCCCGCATGCCCTGGTGGAGCGACAACACCTCGACGATCTGCTGCTCGATCGTGTGCAGCGGATTGAGCGAGGTCATCGGCTCCTGGAAGATCATGGTGACCTTGTTGCCGCGCACGCGGCGCAACTCCTTTTCGCCCAGCGAAAGCAGGTCCTTGCCGTCGAACATGATCTGCCCGGACGGATGGCTGGCGGGCGGGTAGGGCAGGAGTTTCAGCACCGACAGCGCCGAGACCGACTTGCCGGAGCCGGATTCGCCGACCAGCGCCAGCGTCTCCCCCTTGGCGATGTCGAACGAAACATGGTCGACAGCGGTGACGGACTTGCCACCTTGTGTAAAGGCGACGGAAAGGTCGCGGACGGAGAGCAGAGGGGAGGTCACTTGAACGTCTTCCTGGGATCGAAGGCGTCGCGGGTCGCCTCGCCGATGAAGATCAGCAGCGACAGCATCAGCGAGATGACGACGAAGCCCGAAATGCCGAGCCAGGGGGCGTTGAGGTTGCGCTGGCCCTGTTTGAGCAATTCGCCGAGCGAGGCCGAACCGGGCGGCAGGCCGAAACCGAGGAAGTCGAGAGCGGTCAGCGCCGAGATCGATCCGTTGAGGATGAAGGGAAGGAAGGTCAGCGTCGCCACCATCGCATTGGGCAGCAGATGCCGGAGCATGATGGTCCCGTTGGAGACGCCGAGCGCCCTGGCCGCATTGACGTATTCAAAGTTTCGCGCGCGCAGGAATTCGGCCCGAACCACGCCGACGAAGCTGACCCAGGACGTAAGCAGCATGATGCCGAGCAGGATGAAGAAGCCAGGCGGCAGCACCGCCGCGATGATCAGCAGGAGATAGAGTTGCGGCAGCGACGACCATATCTCGATGAAACGTTGGAAGATAAGATCGGTCATTCCGCCGAAATAGCCCTGCACGGCACCGGCCGAGACGCCGATGACGGCCGAGCCGAGCGTCAGAATAAGTCCGAACAGCACGGAGACGCGGAAGCCGTAAATGACGCGGGCGAACACGTCGCGCGCCTGGTCGTCGGTACCCAGCCAGTTCCAGTTGCCGATCGTGCAACCCGGATCATCGACACCCAGCGGATAGGCCTGGCAGCGCGTCGCCCTGTCGTAGAGCCACGACGGTTTGGTCGGAGCGGCTTCCGGAATCCGGTTGTTGACCGTCCGGTAGGAGTAGCGGACCGGCGGCCAGATCAGCCAGCCATTGGCCGTGATCTCGTCCTGGATGATCGGATCGCGATAGTCGGTGACGGCATAGAAGCCGCCGAACTTTTCTTCCGGATAATCGACGATGACCGGGAAAAGCAACTCGCCCTTGTACCAGGCGAGGATCGGCCGGTCGTTGGCGATCAGTTCCGAGAACAGCGAGAGGATGAACAGAACGAGGAAAATCCACAACGACCAGTAGCCGCGCCGGTTGGCCTTGAAGTTCGCCCAGCGCCGCTGGTTGAGCGGCGAAAGCCAGGGCCGCTTGCCTTCGCGTGCGGGCGTTGTGTCGGCGGTTGCCGTCATACGTCCCTCCGCTCGAAGTCGATCCTGGGATCGATCCAGGTGTACAGCAGGTCGGAGATCAGGCTGACGAACAGGCCGATGAGGGAGAAGATATAGAGGTTGGCGAAGACGACCGGATAATCGCGGTCGATCACCGAGCGGAAGCCGAGCAGGCCGAGCCCGTCTAGCGAGAATATGTTCTCGATGAGCAGCGAACCCGTGAAGAAGGCTGAAATGAACGCACCGGGGAATCCGGCGATCACGATCAGCATCGCGTTGCGGAAGACGTGGCCGTAGAGCACCTGACGCTCGGAAAGCCCCTTGGCGCGCGCGGTGACGACATACTGCTTGCGGATTTCGTCGAGGAAGGAATTCTTGGTCAGCAGCGTCGTCGTGGCGAAGGCCGACAGAACCATCGCCGTAAGCGGCAGCGCGAGGTGCCAGAAATAGTCGACGATCTTTTCCCACCAGTCGAGCTGGTCGAAATTGTCGGAAGTGAGACCCCTCAACGGGAACCAGTCGAAGAAGGAGCCGCCGGCGAAGAACACCATCAGCATGATGGCAAAGAGGAAGCCCGGGATGGCGTAGCCGACGATGACGATCGCGCTCGTCCAGACATCGAAGGCCGAGCCGTCCTGCACCGCCTTGCGAATGCCGAGCGGGATCGAGATCAGATAGGAGATCAGCGTGATCCATATCCCGATCGAGATCGACACCGGCATCTTCTCGAGGATGAGGTCGATCACCGAGATATCGCGGAAATAGCTGTCGCCGAAGTCGAAGCGGGCGTAGTTCCAGACCATCAGTCCGAAGCGCTCCAGCGGCGGCCTGTCGAAGCCGAACTGCTTTTCCAGCTTGGCGATGAATTCCGGGTCGAGCCCCTGCGCGCCGCGATATCGCGACGAGTTCTCACCGCCGCCGCCGAGATTGTCCTGTCCGCCGAGCCCATCGCCGCCGCCGCTCGAGAGCGCGTCGCCGGTCTGGCCGGTGATCCTGGCGATGACCTGTTCCACCGGGCCGCCAGGCGCGAACTGGATGACAACGAAGGATATCGCCATGATGCCGAACAGGGTCGGTATCATCAAAAGCACGCGACGGAGGATATAGGCGCCCATCAGGCCGCTGTCCCCGCGCCGGCGGCTGCCCGCCCGGCAATCAAGAGGCAGGCCTGCCAGTACGCCGCTTTGTCTGATAGTTTGTCAGGCCTTGCCAATCGCCGCCGCCTTGTCCTTGTCGAACCACCACATCGTCTCGATCGGGAAGCCATAGTCCGGTTTCGGCTCGACGAAGCCGAACATGTCCCAGAACGCCGCACGGTGATTCGCCGAATACCAATTTGGAATCCAGTCCATGCGCGCGCGCAAGACCCGGTCGAGCGCATGCAGCGCGACGGTCAGTTCCTTGCGGCTCTTCGCGTTGCCGGCGATTGCGATGAGCTTGTCGACGGCGGGGCTGGCTGTACCCGGCAGGTTGCGCGAGCCCGAAACGGCCGCCGCGCGCGAATGGAAGATGTTTTCGAGCGTGTCGAAGGTGGGTGTCGCAAACAGATTCAGCGCCAGGCCCGTCATGTCGAAATCGTAGTCGTTGTGGCGGGCGGCATACTGCACGGGATCGACGAGGCGGATAGAGGCGTCGATCCCGACCGCGCGCATGTTGTCGACGAATGGCTGGTCGACGCGGACGAAAACGTCGTCGTTGACGAGGATTTCCAGCACGAGACTTTCGCCCTTGTCGTTCCGTAGCAGCGAGCCTTCCCGTTTCCAGCCGGCTTCGGAGAGAAGGCGAGACGCCTCGCCGAGCAGCTTTCGGTCCTTGAGCAACCCATCGGAAACCGGTTGCATCACGGCTGCGCCAAATGCTTCCTCCGGAATATCGCCGCGCAGCGGTTCGAGCAGTTTCAGTTCTTCCTCGGAAGGCATGCCTTCCGCCACGAATTCGGACTGCTGGAAACAGGATTGCGAGCGTTCATAGAGGCCGTAGAAAAGGTTCTTGTTGGTCCACTCGAAATCGAAGCAGAGCGCGATCGCGCGGCGCACGCGCAGATCCTTGAATTGCGGCCGCCGCTGATTGAGCGCCCAGCCCTGAAGCTTTGCAGTCTTTTCGCCGGCGAACTCGCGCTTGATGACTTTGCCCTCTGAAAGGGCCGGGAAATCATAGCCGGTTGCCCATGTGCGCGAGGTGAATTCCTGCCGGTAGGTGACGTCGCCCTTCTTGAAGGCCTCGAAACCCGCCTGGCGCTCGCGGTAGAAATCGATGCGGATGACGTCGAAATTGTTGGCGCCGCGGTTCACCGGCAGTTCGCCGCCCCAATAGTCGGCGACGCGCTCGTAGACGATCGTCTGGCCGGCGGAAACGCGACCGACCTTGTAGGGTCCGGAGCCCAGCGGCGCGACGAGCTCAGAGCTATCGAAGGGATGGTCCGTGAACCATGCCTTGGAAACGATGGGGAAGGTCACGGCAGTCAGGATCGCCGTGGCCGGCTGCTTGCCGGAAAAGGTCAGCCGCACGGTATTCGGGTCGACAGCCTCGGCGCCGACGAGATCGGCGAGCGGCAGCGAAAGCGCCGGATGCCCCTTCTCCTTGAAGATCGTGTAGCTGAAGACGACATCCTCGGCGGTCAGCGGTGCGCCGTCATGCCAGCGCGCCTCGCGACGCAGCGCGAAGGTGAAGACATTGCGGTCGCGGGAGATCGACACGGTCTCGGCGAGCAGGCCGTAGAGAGCGTCGGGCTCATCGAGTGCGCGCGTCATGAGCGCGTCGTAGCAGAGCTCCATGCGCGGCGGCGCATCGCCCGCCAGCACGAAGCTGTTCAGCGTGTTGAATGTCGTGACATTCTGGTTGTACAGCCAGTTGGGCGGCGAGAAATTGATGGTGCCGTGCTTAGGCGCGTCCGGGTCGAGATAGGCGAAATGGGTAAAGTCCGGCGCGTATTTCAGGTCTCCAAAAGCCGACAGGCCGTGCAACGGCATATCCGACGGGCTGCGCGCGAAAGCGCGGCCGGGCATGAGCGGCATAGCGGCGGCGCCCGCTGCCAGCGCCAGGAAGTCGCGCCGCCCGATTCTCGACGCTGGCCCCCGCCCGTGCATCAGTTTCCGCTTTTGTACTTGGCAGCCAATGCGCTTTCCTTGGCGGGATCGATCCACCAGGATTCTATGTCCGGGCCGACATAGTCCGGCTGCTTGTCCGGAATGCCGAACTTGTTCCAG
>JALYWP010000151.1 GCA_030852655.1 Pseudomonadota bacterium
TGCTGGCTGAAGATCCGTTGCTCACCGTCGGCGACAACGAACCATATGACGGTGCGCTGCGCGGAGACACGATGTACCGCCACGCCATCGTGAACGGCTTCGCGCATGCGCTGGTCGAAATCCGGCAAGACCTGATCGCCGGCGAGAGCGGTGCGGAAGATTGGGCGAAACGCCTCGCTCCGATCGTTGACGCGATCAACCGGCGACCCGATATACACGAGGTCAGGCAGTACGGCTCGCGCACCGGGCCGTTCTGAAGCTTGCCCCCGAGGCGCGAAGCGGTTTCGAAACGAGCGTGCAATTTCCTCCCCGGAGTTGCACCGGCAGACAGCGAAGAGGGTCCCATGGTCGACATCGACGAGAACCGGCAGCGCGACTTCGAGGCCGCGGCCTTCAGACGGCTGGTCGAACATCTGCGAGAACGCACCGACGTGCAGAACATCGACCTGATGAACCTTGCCGGCTTCTGCCGCAACTGCCTGTCCAACTGGTACCGCGAGGCAGCCGAAGCCGAAGACGTTCCCCTGTCCAAGGACCAGTCGCGGGAAATCATATACGGCATGCCCTATGCGGAATGGCAGCAAAAATATCAGACCGACGCCTCCGACGCGAAGAAGGCAGCCTTCGAGCAAAATCGCCCCAGGGATCATTGAACGCTCGTATCGGTGAATGCTCGGTCGTCGCATTCCCATAGGGAAGGAATTCGCTCTTGACCCTCCGATCCGCTTCGGGCATCGAACCGCACGCTTGCCGGCCCCGAGGCCGATTCCCGAAGTCGCGCTCAGATAGCCAGGAGAACAAGATGGCCGACGAGATCACCGAAACCAGCCAGACCGTTGCCGCCGGCCAGCGCCGCGCCTTCATCGAGCGCATCGAGCGTCTTGAAGAAAAGAAGAAGAGGATCGCCGATAACGTTCACATATCCCGACGTGCTTCCTGATAAAATTTTTTAGGGAATCCAGAAGGATAGTCTCGAATTCGTCTATCGGGAGACCTCCTGATAGCAGCTACTCACAGCAAGCCGCAATCGACGCTTCCGAACTTGCTCTGCAATCGTTCGAAATATGCGTCCTACTCTTGGAGCCACGATGTCGGACGATATCACAGAGACCAGCCAAACTGTAGCCGCAGGTCAGCTGCGCGCGTTTATCGAACGCGTGGAGCGCCTCGAAGAGGAGAAATCCCAGCTCCAAGAGGACATAAAGGAGGTCTTTGCCGAGATGAAGGGCACAGGCTTCGACACCAAGGCTGTCCGTACCATTATCCGCCTGCGCAAGAAGGATGCCAACGAGCGGCAGGAAGAAGAAGCGATCCTCGACCTCTACAAGGCCGCTCTGGGTATGGAATAGCAAAGCGCGCCGCCGCACATCTCAATCCACGACCGGATTGCCAACCGGCACCTACACTTCCATCTGCGCCAGGAGCTCCTGTGGATTTCAACCTTGGTCCCGTGGCGGCTGCGTTCGGATGAACGCGACGCCCGCCCTCTCGAAGGCGATAGAGCGCGGCCTACCGGATCGTCTAATCCTTGACGTAGGTACCCGACTGGCGACCATCTCTCGGAGCCTTAGCATCCTTCGAGTGCTCGGCAAGCGCCGGGCCGGCGCCGGCAGACTTGCGAGTCCCTGAGCTTGAAATAGCAGGCGGCTGGCCTGTACCCTCGGACTGGCGTGTTTTTTCGTTTGTCTCGTCAATATTCTGGGAAAGGCCCTGGCCGTCAGCCGGCGGCTTGTTTTCGGCGGCCTCGATACCTTCACGATCGCGATCCGTCTCAAGCGGTGCAGACTGAAGCTTGCGGGCTCCAGTCTCGCGGTGGTTTTGGGGGATCGTGTTCACGTTACCTGTCCTCTCACGCGGTCTGATTGGTCCAAGGACTGTTTCACGCAGCCTGCTTGGCGCGATCATTCGCCGAGGCATCGGCAATTCCGGTCAGCGCCTCGTCCGTGGCGGCCTCTTCCTGCAACGTCTTGTCGAGCAGAACGGCCGCGTCCTTCATGCCGAGTTCTTCCGCCCAGCGCTTCAGTGTGCCGTAACGGGTGATTTCGTAGTGCTCGACGGCCTGCGCGGCCGATATCAGGCCGGCGTCCAGAGCAGCCGTGCCCTTAAATTCGTCCATGATTTCTTCACCCTCTTCGAGGATGCCGTCGATCCCGGGGCAGGTCTTTCCCTGAGCACGCTTTCCCAGCAGCTCGAACACCTCCTGAAGGCGCTCCACATGCACTTCGGTTTCTTCGCGATGCTTTTCGAAGCCGGCCTTCAGGTCTTTACCCTGGGCGGCCTTTGCCATCTTCGGCAAGGCTTTAAGTATCTTCTTCTCGGCATAGAGGATGTCGCGCAACGTATCGTGAAACAGGTCCTCCAGCGACTTGTCGGATTTCGTGGCCATGGTGGTTCTCCCGGTATTGAGCTGGACCGTAGATGAACAGACCGGCAGGGCGTCCGGTTCCATCGCGACCGCAAAATGGTTCCCATTCGTATTGGTGGGCCACCGCCATGCCGAAACGCATCAGCCCAGGATGCGTGCTATCAGCCGCAGGTCGAGCGCCTCCTGCGCCGTCAAGTAGCAATTATCCTTCGCGCGCTCGAAGAGGTCCTGGGCGGACATCCCGCTGCCTCTGACGAAGTGCTCGAAATCCTCGCGCTGGACCCGATCGGCCGTATCGAGTGCCGCGAGTTCCTCTAGGATGATCTGCTTGCACGATTTTATAGGCCCTTGAAGCGTGATGGTCTTTTCGATGTGACGTTCGTGGACCAGAACGGTCGCGTCCTGCGTGAGGAAGCGGTCCGCACAGTCGAAAGCTGAAAAGATCGTCACCCCGGCCGACATCACCGCAGTCTTGCCGACAGCATAGGCGTTCTTGCCGCTGTATGCCTGGAAAACCCGTATTTCCAGCGCGATGCGCCTGGCCGTGTCGGCGTCCCCGCCTTGCGTCATCAATTCGAGGATCAGGTCTTCGCCGTTGGCCCTGACGTCGCCGAGCTGCTGCATGAAACCCAGGAACAGCTGATCGTCGATCATGCCATTGATCTGGATATTCGAGCCGACCAGTAGCTTCTCGTCGGAGGGAACGTTCCCTTGCTGCTTCGGCTGTTGACCAGCAAGCTGCACCCCGTGCGAGCTTCGGTTGGGTGCGGCGATCATGCAGTTTCCTTGTGCATTGGATTCAAACGCTCTTCGGACCACGGCGCATGCAGCCTTCGCTACGTTTCGCTTCTTCACCTGATCCGCCGGTACAACGCGATCCGGCGAGATTGCGTTCCGGGCCTTCCGGCGCGGGGAACGTATTTATCCGCCGATCTGAGGACGGGTGATCATCAGCCAGAATATGGCGACCACGGCAGCAAAGGCCGGGAAGCCGAAAGCGAACCACCAGCGGAAAAGCGTGTGATAGCGCTCGGGAAGCGGCATGCCGCCCGCTACGGCTTCAGCAGCCAGTTTCCGCATCTCCATCTGCATCCAGACGACCGGAAGCCAGAAGGCGCCCGTCACGATGTAGAGAAGGATCGAAAGCACGATCCACCCCTCCCACAGCGAATAGCCCGCCTCGCGCGCGAGGAGGATGCCGGTGACCGGCTGCGCGACGACCGCGCTGGCGGTGAACAGAAAATCCGCAACGACAACGATACGGGCGGTGGCGGCGACGGTCGCGGCGTTGCCGGTCCGATGCGCGAGGAGCATGAAGAAGGCTATTCCCGCTCCGGTACCCAGCAACACCGACGCGCCGATGATGTGCAGGAATTTGAGCGCGAAATAATACATCATCGCTCCTCGAGGATCGCCAGCGCGACAAGATGCAGAAGCACGATGGGAAGGATTTTCATCAGCGGTCCCAGCGGCTCCGCCCACAGGTCCGGTCTGAGGATCGAACCGGCGACGGCGTAGAATCCCGACAGCGCCAGCGCCCCAAGCACTCCCAGCCGCGCCGTCCTTCGCCAAGCGATGAGCACGCCGACCGCCATGTCGGCCAGAGCGCCCGCGATTACCGAAGGTCCCGACAGAATGCCGGCCCCGGCAACCACCATCAGTTCCACGCCGCTGTCCCAACCGACGGTCAAGGAGATGATCCCCGTCATGATCCAGAAGAACGGCAGCACGCTGAAGATCAGCGGCTTGATGAAGTAGAGTCCTGCGAACCAGCGGTCCTGAACGGTGGCGGGCCGCGTTCGCAGAGCCGCGTCAACGGCGGTGGGAATTATTCCCGTGACCTCGGTCCAGCCTGCCGGATCGCCCATAGCGCCGCGACGCATTTCCTTTTCGGCGTTGCTGCGGACAGGCGGCCGCCATCCCAGCAGCCCGGCGACGTCGCCCAGCCTGTAGAGGCCATTCGCAAGCCAGGATGGAAGTTCGAAGCGCCGAGCAGGCGGCCATCCCATCCAGGCGCGGTATTTCGCCACGAGTGCGTCCAAGCTGTACGTGTCTGGCCCCGGCAGGTCGATCGTAATCTTGGACCGGCTTCCCTCGTCGAGGAAGTGGACGACAGTCGACACCACATCCTCCAGTTGGACAGGTTGAAGCGGGGCGGTTCCAGGCATCGATGGCAGCCAGCGCAAGGCCGCCAATCCACGGATAAGAGCGCTCGCGCCGAATACAGGCGCACCAAGGACGACAGAAGGACGCAGTACGATCCAGTCGAGGTCCGTCCGCATCAACGCCTGGTCGCCCGCAAACTTCGACGCCGAGAAGGAGGACGGTTGCTCCCGGTCGACGCCGATGGCCGAAAAATGAACGAAGCGCTTGATGCCGGTCTCTTCGCATGCCGCGAACAACACCGAAGCGCCAACCGAATGGACGGAAGAAACCTGTTCGGTCGCGCTGTCCTGCAACACCCCCGCGCAGTTGACGACGGCGTCCACTCCGTTGAGCGCGGCGGTCCAATCGGCCTGTTCGGCTTTACCCACGTCGATGACCACCATTTCAGCGCAAGGGAAACATGTTGACGCTTCCGAATGCACGATGCCGAGCACCCGGTGGCCATCGCCGGCCAGCCGGGCGCATACCGCGCCGCCAATAAAGCCTGTGGCGCCGATGACGGCGACCTTCATGCCGGAGACTTCTTTTTGTCGGTGGGCAGGTTCCTGCCTTCCAGCCGGGCGGTTGCCGGCCCGCTCAGGACCTCGCCATCCTCGTCGAAACGCGAACCATGGCACGGACAGTCCCATGTGCGGTCGACAGGGTTCCAGTCGACGATGCAGCCGAGATGCGTGCAACTGGCGGACAGGGCGGTCAATTCGCCGCCGGCGCCGCGACGCACGGCGAGAAGTTCGCTGTCGTGGTTGACAATGCCTCCCTGTCCCGCAGCGATCGTTTCGAGCTCGACCGTCTTGCCGCCGAAATAGCGGTCCCCAACAAGATGGGCGGCTGTCTTGACATTCTCCGACACGAAAGTCGGGCCGCCGGCAACAGGCTTGATCCGTGTCGCATCAAAAAGGTCGCGACAGGGGTGCTCCTTGTCGAGGATGCGATGAGCTAGGACCTCGGCAGCCACATAACCCTGGCTGATGCCCCAGGCCCCGAACCCGGTCGCGACCAGAAGATTGGGGTCATCCGACGTTGCCTGGCCGACGAACGGTATCCCATCCATCGACCTGAAATCTTCGTTGATCCAGAGATGGGTCGGCTCCCACGCATCGAACGACCGCCCGAGAAACGCTCGCATCTGATCCACGGCTTTGGCTTGCCCGGTCTGCTCACCGGGCTTGAACTCCGGGCCGGCGACCATCAGGTAGCGATCGTTATCGCGGTTGGCAGTGCGGAGCGAAAACGAGGGGCTTCCGGCGCTGATATACATGCCGTCCAGTTCCAAGCCGGACGGCATCGGAACCGCTGCGATGGGATGGGCGAGCGGAAACGCGCGTGCGAAGAAAAGCCCGTCGCCGACAATCGGCATCTGCGTTGCGACCACGACGATCCGCGCCTTTACCAGATTGCCGTTCACGCGAAGGGTGAACGGGTCGCCTTTCTCGATTTCGTCGACCCGGCTGTTTTCGTAGACCTGCCCGCCCGACACGCGGATCGCCTTCGCCAGCCCCGTCAAATAGAGATATGGATCGAACTGGTACTGGTCCGAGAAGCGGAGCGCGCCCTGTGTCTCAAATGGCAGGCCGGCATCGGGTACGAACTCTGCCGGAAGACCGAGATCCGCGGCGACTTTTGCCTCTTCCCGGAGATCATCCGCCTCCTGCTTCGTGCGGGCGAACACATAGGCGTTCCGGCGCTCCACACCCGCCTGGTTGGGCAGCGAATTGCCGAGACCGGCGATCTCCGACACCGCGCGCTGGTTGGCGCTGGCGTAGAGCTGTGCCCCTTCCTTGCCGAAATCCTTCACCAGCGAACGATATTTCGCGCCGTGCTGCGAGGTTATCTTTGCCGTTGATTTTCCGGTTGCCTGCCGGCCGATACGGCGCGCTTCGAACAGGCCGACGCCGAGCCTGGCTTGCCGCAGAAGATGGGCGCAATGCAGCCCGACCATGCCGCCGCCAACAATCGCGACGTCCAGCTCGAGATCGGGGGGCACAATGTCAGTGGGTTCCACGTCCAGCCGATCCAGCCAGAAGGCGCCGCTTGGCGTCATCATCCGCCCTCCATTTCCAGGCGTTCGGCCGGCCGCCGGACGTCGCCGGGCGCACGCCCGAAGGCATCATCGGCTGCTTCCAGTTCCTTGAACGACAGAGCCAGCGCCAGGCCCCATACGACATGGACGCCGAGCATCAGCAAATTGCGGCGCGCCGGGTGGCGGGTTGCAGGGGCAAGTATCCCAAGCGCTGGAATCCAGCCGAGATAGCTGACCGCCCACACCGCAAGCCCATAGATCGTTCCTCCCAGCCTTTGAGTGAATGGCAGTGCGAACAGCGCGCCGGCGGCCGCGCCGAAACCGAAATGGCAAAGCATCGTGGATGTGCGTGCCGCGGCCTCGTCATCGACGCGTGCGATGCGATCCACGATTTCGCGAGGAGGCAGCGGATACTGCTCGTCAGCCGGCAGGTGACCGTGCAGCCGCCGCATGGCTGCCGTCATCGCCATGGTGGCGACGAGCCCTGCCAGGGCGCCAAAGACGTATGGTCTCATCACGATCCTTCCGACGATCCCTATGAACAGAGATTTGAGCGCTTGGTTCCGGTCATTCGCCAGGGCTTGCGGATGGAAGGCGCCACGTCTCCCGACGGTCGTGCGGGCATCCGGTAGGCGTTCAGCCCCAATGGGCTCCACGCGGGAGCCGAGCCCTCGGCACGTTGAGAGACTTGAGCAGATCGCTCTCGCCTCTGACGCCTATCTCGTGCAGGGCAAGCACCAGCGAAGCGA
>JALYWP010000152.1 GCA_030852655.1 Pseudomonadota bacterium
ACCAGTGCCTGGATGTACCGGCAAATTACCCCTTGCGACCTCCCCCGCCCAGTAAATCGCGTAGCACGACCGCCTGGTTATGGCGTTCGTCACGTGCACCGTAAAGCAGAGTCGCCGGTCCCTTGCCGATTGCTTCCCTCAGCCTCTGGACGGCTTCTTCATTCGCATCGAGCTCGGCGCGATAGCGGCTCTGGAACTCGCTCCACTTTTCGGGATCGTGGCCGAACCATTTGCGAAGCTCGGTGCTCGGGGCGACCTCCTTCAGCCAGAGGTCGACATGGGCCTTGTCCTTCGACAACCCACGCGGCCAAAGCCTGTCTATGAGGATTCGCCGACCGTCGTCGCCGGAGACGGGTTCATAGACACGTCTGATCGCTACTCGCATGGGACGGAGCATAACAAAGAAAGCCCGCAGGGCGAAGCTGCGGGCTTGATCCGGTTACGGGCCGCTGGTCTACAACTCGGCCACCAGATCCCGGGCCATTTCGAGGTGACGCATTACCGTGGGCAGGGTGGCGGCGGCAAACCTCTGGATTTCAGCGTCCTGGCCTGAATCGATCTCCCATGCCAGAAGCTGCACCGTCTTCTGGTGCTCCACCACCTGGCCTTGCATATAGGCAAGGTCGAACGCGGCTCCTTCCAGCTTTTCGAGTTCCGCGCGCTGCTTCTGGTGGTCCGGGCCCAATTCATCCGGAAGCGGGATTTTGCTCTTGTCGGCAAGGCCCTTCAGAGTGTCGTTGGCTTTGCCGTGGTCTTCGACCATGCGCTGCGCGAATTCCTTGACGCGGGTATTGGCCGCTCTTTCGGCAGCCAGTCTGCCGAACTCGACCTCGGCCATTCCGCCACTGCTGGCCAGGTTTGCGAACAGCCTGTCCTGATAGTTGGTCTGGTTGGGCGCCGGCTTGCCCGGCGCTTCCATCCTGGTGTCGGGAGCCATGCCGGCAGGGTTGCCGATCTGCGCTACGGCCGCGGCCGGCAAAAGCGCGAGACCCAAGGCGATCGCAACATGACGCATGGCTTCCTCCATTTGCATGCCGGGCTCGGGTGAGCCGGCCGGCTACAGGGTGAGCATATAGGAGACCAGCGCTTCCTTTTCCCGCTGATCGAGATTTGTGCCGAGCACCAGGTTGAAGAACTCCACTGTATCGGCGAGCGTCATCAGGCGCCCGTCATGCAGGTAAGGCGGGGAGTCCTTGATGCCGCGCAGCGTGAAGGTCTTGATCGGCCCGTCCGGCACCAGCACGAAATCATTGACCGTCTCGCCGGGTGCGTAGAAGCGCTCGAGCTTCAGGTCGTGCATCTGCTGGTCCATGAACGACATCTCGGGAATGTGGCAAACGGCGCACTTCCCCTTGCCCATAAAGACCTCTTCCCCCAGCAGTTCCTGCTCGCTCGCCAGATCGGGATCGAGGCGGCCGAGCGGATCGAGCTTCGGGGCAGGCGGGAAGTCCATGATGTTCTGCATCTGCGCCATGAAGGCGACCTTGTGCGAGCGGTCGGGTATGTGCTGCCCCTTGCGCGCGGCGCTGACGTGATCGCCGTTGAAATAGGCGGTGTGCTGCTCGAACTCTGTGAAATCCTCGATCGAGCGCAGCGATCGTTTCGAACCATGGATCTGCTGGTTGAACATGCCGCGCAGGCTGGGTGTGTCCAGTCGGAAGCGCACCGCCTGCGGCCGCATGTCGGGCGACTGGTGGAAGCCTGCATTGGTGTGGAAATTGGAATGACAGTCGAGGCAGGCGACGCCGCGGTGCTGCTCGGCGGACTTGCGATCCTCGGTCTGGTTGAACTCCTCCTGCGGGAACGGCGTCAGCAGAAGCCGCAAGCCCTCCATCTGCACCGGCGTGATGAGACCGTTCATGATCTCGTAGTGGTTGGCGATGGTCAGCAATTGTCCGCGCGAGACGTCGCCGAGATGCGGCTGGGTGGTCAGGAAGATCGGCGGGGGGAACTCCGGCAGCAGGTGGTCGGGCAGGTCGAACTCGACGTCGAAGCGCGATAGGTCGCGCTGTTCCTGCCTGAGTATCTCATCGATTGCGAATTGCGGGAACACCTGGCCGCCGGTCGCCTGCTTGACGTGCGGCAGCGGCTTGAAGCCGGCGGGCAGGAGGCCAGCCTCGCGGATTTCCGCAGGGCTCATGCCGGACAGGTTTTCCCAGCTCTGCCCTTCCGGCAGCTTGACCCTCACCCCTTCCTGGACGGCCTGCCGTCCTCCGGACATCATCACGCCGGGCATCGGCCTGTCGGCAAGGTCGTAGCGATGCTCGAGCATCGCCCTTTGCCGTTCCATCACCTGAGGCTTCTGCGCCTCGTCGTTTTCCTTGACCGCCGAAAAGGGCAGCGTGGGCAGCGGCCTGTAGGTGAGATCGGGCGGCAGGGGATCAGAGAAGGCAAGGCCAACGGCTCCCAAGCCGAAGGCAAAGGGCAATCCGATTTTCAGCACACGTTTCATCATCCCCTCCCGGGATTTCAGAACGATTTCCGCGATTGGCTACGAATAGCGACGGATGGTGCTAAACTAGCCCAGGCGCAGATGGTTCCCTGCCTGCGAAAGTCTCGCGGTCAGCGCTGCCTTCAGCTTCTTGGCCCCGGCTTACGCTCCTGGCAGGGGCACCGACGGTCGTGCGGGCATCATCCGGTAGGCGTTCAGCCCCAATGGGCTCCACGCGGGAGCCGAGCCCTCGGCACGTTGAGAGACTTGAGCAGATCGCTCTCGCCTCTGACGCCTATCTCGTGCAGGGCAAGCACCAGCGAAGCGA
>JALYWP010000278.1 GCA_030852655.1 Pseudomonadota bacterium
CGGGCGAACGGATCGGGCACGGCGAAGTCGAAGGAAGCACCACCGGAGAAGACGGTTACATGGCCCGGCCGGTAGGCGGTGCGCAGAGCGGCTCCGCCTGGAACCGTTCGCCCCTGTCGCCCGTCGCCGAAACGGATCGTGCTGCGTCCATCCGCCTGCACCGACACGAAGGCGACGGTTTCCTCGCCTTCGGCGTGCAGGCTGACCTGCCGCTCGATCGGATGGAAATGCGCGTAGCCCGACAGCGACGACCATGGGTCGTCGTCCGTGGGCCGGGCATCGAGGCCTGAAGCGGCGAGAATGGCTGCCGACACGATTTCGGCCGAGGGCGCCTGCGCCCGGACAAGCACGTCCTGCTTGCGGGCGATCAGCCCGGTGTCGACGTCGCCGGCCGCGAAGTCGGCGTCGCGCGCCAGCGCGGCGAGGAAGGCGACATTGGTGACCGAGCCGGCGATCTCCGTCGCCTCCAGCGCCTTTGAAAGCGCATCGAGCGCCGCCGTCCGGTCGGTTCCGTGAACCACCAGCTTGGCGATCATGGGATCATAGAAGGGCGAGATGGCATCGCCCTCCCGCACGCCCGTCTCGACGCGCAGTGCGGGGCCTGGCTCCGGAAATTTCAGATGATGCAGCGTGCCGGTGGCCGGCAGGAAGCCGCGCGAAGCGTCCTCGGCATAGATGCGCGCCTCGAAGGCGTGGCCGGAGAGCGTGATCTCCGGTTGGGTCTTCGGCAGTTTCTCGCCGGCGGCGACGCGCAACTGCCATTCGACGAGGTCGAGGCCGGTCACCATTTCGGTCACCGGATGCTCGACCTGCAACCGCGTGTTCATCTCCATGAACCAGAAGCGGTCGGGCCTCAGCCCCTCGGAAGCGTCGGCGATGAACTCGATCGTGCCGGCGCCCGAATAACGGATGGCCCTGGCTGCCTTGACCGCGGCGTCCGTCACCGCCGCGCGCATTGCCTCGCTCATGCCGGGGGCGGGGGCCTCCTCGATCACCTTCTGGTGGCGGCGCTGCGCCGAGCAGTCGCGCTCGAAGAGATGCACGGCGTTGCCGAAATTGTCGCCGAATACCTGAAGCTCGATGTGGCGCGGCCGCTCGACATATTTTTCGACCAGCACGCGGTCGTCCCCGAAAGCGGATTTCGCCTCGCGCCTGGCCGAAGACAGCGCGTCGGCGAAATCGTCCGGATTGTCGACCTTGCGCATGCCCTTGCCGCCGCCGCCGGCGCGCGCCTTGATCAGCACCGGATAGCCGATCTCGCGCGCCTTGGTCGCCAGCAGCACCAGTTCCTGCGCCTCGCCGTGATAGCCGGGCACGACCGGCACGCCGGCGCCCTCCATCAACCGCTTGGCGGCATCCTTGAGGCCCATCGCCCGGATCGAGGCCGCGGACGGGCCGATGAAGACGAGACCCGCTTCGGTCACCTGGTCGACGAAGCCGGGGTTCTCGGACAGGAAGCCGTAGCCCGGATGGACAGCCTCGGCGCGCGCAGAGATCGCGGCGGCGACGATCCGGTCGCCGCGCAGATAGCTCTCGCCGGCCGGCGCAGCGCCGATCCGGACTGCCTCGTCGGCCATCTCGACATGCAGCGCGCGGGCATCGGCATCGGAATAGACGGCGACCGTGGCGACGCCCATGCGGCGCGCGGTGCGGATGATGCGGCAGGCGATCTCGCCGCGATTGGCGATGAGTATCCTGGAAAACATGACCTCTTCTATCGCGGCCGGGCCGGACCGGCAAACGGCTCGGCTAGGTCGCGAATGCACGGCCGGGGTGCATCCTTGCATCGCCAAAATCCCCCTCTCCGTCTCGGTCCTGCGGACCGAGCCTCCTCCCCACCCGGTGAGGCGAGGAGGCGCGTTTCGTCATCGCCACGCCTCGCGTGTCCTGCGCTCACGGGGCCGTACCGCCGCCTCCCGGCAGTCGGCCCTCCGCGGGGCGCGCCATAAGGCGCTACAACCAATGGGCTTGCGGCATGCGCGGCCGTTGCCACGCCCTGCTTTTGCAGTCTGGCCATTGGAAAATGTGGGAAGGCGG
>JALYWP010000284.1 GCA_030852655.1 Pseudomonadota bacterium
CTGCGTTGGCGTCGCCTTCAGAAACTTGCTGCATAGGTCGGAATCGGAATCGATTTTCGACCTATGCAGGAGATTCAAGTTTTAGAGTTTCGTAGTGCATCCGAAGGAGTTCAGCGGCTGCTCCCCAGGCCGCCTCCAGCAACTCCGAGAAGATCGGCGTCGCTGGATAGTTGCACTGGAGCCGATTGCCTGTCACGCTGCGTCACATCATCCTGACATGACAGGTTTTGCGGCAGGAGGAGATGGGCAGCATGGAACTGGATCCGGTATTCCTGTCCCGGCTGCAATTTGCCTGGCTGATCGCCTTCCACATACTGATGCCGGCCCTGACCGTCGGGCTTGCGTCCTTCATTGCGGTGCTAGAAGGCCTGCATTTCTTCACCGGCCGCGAAATCTACCTCAGGATCTCGACCTTCTGGATCAAGATCTTCTCGGTTGCCTTCGGCATCGGCGTGGTGTCCGGCGTCATCATGCCGTTCCAGTTCGGCACCAACTGGAGCCGCTATTCCGACGCAACCGCCAATGTGCTGGCCCCGCTTTTCGCCTATGAAGGGCTGACCGCCTTTTTCCTGGAAGCCGCCTTCCTCGGCGTACTCCTGTTCGGCCGCAAGCTGGTGCCGCCGGGCGCGCATTTCTTCGCCGCGCTCATGGTCGCGTTCGGCACGCTGCTGTCGTCTTTCTGGATTCTTGCAGCCAACAGCTGGATGCAGACGCCTGCCGGCTACGAGATCGTCGACGGGCGTTTCTTCCCGACCGACTGGTTCCAGGTCATCTTCAATCCCTCCTTCCCCTATCGCCTCGCCCACACGGTGGTCGGCTTCTACATAACGACCGGCTGCGCGGTGGTCGCGGTCAGCGCCTATCTCCTGGTCCGGCGGAAGTCGGTGGAAGAGGCGAAGACGGCGCTGTCGATCACGCTCTGGCTGCTCAGCGTGCTGGTGCCGCTGCAGATTTTCATCGGCGACCAGCATGGCCTGAACACTCTCGAACACCAGCCGGCCAAGCTCGCCGCGATCGAGGCGCATTGGGAAACCGGCAGCCGTGTGCCGCTCATCCTGTTCACGATCCCCGACGACGCCGCAGCCACGAACCACTTCACCATCGCGCTTCCCTATGTCGGCAGCCTTATCCTGACCCACAGCCTCGACGGCACGGTGAAGGGGTTGAAGGATTTTCCACCCGACCAGCGGCCGCCGGTGGCGCTCCCCTTCTTCGCCTTCCGCATCATGGTCGGCATCGGCTTACTGATGCTCGGCCTCGTCGTGGCAAGCTGGTGGCTGCGCTGGCGCGGCCGCCTGTTCGACAGCCCGCTCTTCCTGCGCGCCTGCATGGCGGTCGGGCCGCTCGGCTTCATCGCGGTCTGGGCCGGCTGGACGACGACCGAGGTCGGTCGCCAGCCATGGATCGTCTACGGGCTGATGCGGACCGCCGACGCCGTCTCGCCGTCCCTGACGGGCGCCGACGTGCTCCTGTCGCTGGCCTTCTACGTCATCGTCTATCTGATCATCTTCCCGGCGGGCGCCTTGATCATGGCCCGCATCATCCGCAAAGGTCCGGCCATAGCCGAAGAAGAGCAGGACGCCATCGAAGCCGGTCGGCCGAGCCAGCCGATCACCGTCGAGTTGCACGCCAAGGGAGAGGCATGATGGACAGCGTGCTGAGCTTCGTTCCCATCTGGGCGATGATCCTTGCCGCGGGCATCTTCCTCTACGTCCTGCTTGACGGCTTCGACCTCGGTGTCGGCATCCTCTACGGCTTCGAGCCCGACCTGCGGTCCCGCAACCTCGTCATGAACTCGATCGCGCCGATCTGGGACGGCAACGAGACCTGGCTGGTGCTCGGCGGGCTGGCGCTGCTGGCGGCCTTCCCGCTCGCTTTCGCCATCATCATCCCGGCGCTCTATTTCCCGGTGCTGCTGATGCTGCTGGCGTTGGTGTTTCGCGGCGTCGCCTTCGAGTTCCGCTACCGCGACAGCGAGCACAAGAGCTTCTGGGACCACGGCTTCTGCTACGGTTCCGCACTTGCCGCTTTTGCACAGGGCGTGATGCTCGGCGCCTTCATCGATGGCTTCGAGACGTCGGGCCGCGACTTCGTCGGCTCGTCCTTCGACTTCCTGTCGCCGTTTTCGATCCTGACCGGCGCGGCGCTGGTTTTCGGCTACAGCCTGCTCGGCTCGGGCTGGCTCATCCTGAAGACCGAGGGCGAGGTGCAGGAGCGCGCTCGCCGCAGCGGCAGGATCAGCCTGATCGGCGTCTTGATCGGCATCGGCGCGGTCAGCCTGTGGACACCGCTGGTCAGTTCGGAGATCGCAGAGCGCTGGTTCTCCTGGCCAAACCTGCTCTTCCTGTCGCCGGTACCGCTTCTCACCCTCGTGGTCGCCTGGCTGACATGGCGAGCCCTGAACGGCACGACCCATGCCGGCGCCTTCGT
>JALYWP010000242.1 GCA_030852655.1 Pseudomonadota bacterium
GGCCCGATATGCACCGCCTCGTCCGCCATCTCGACATGCACGGCGTCGCGATCGGCGTCCGAATGGACCGCGACCGTCGCGATACCCATCTTCCTGGCCGTCTTGATCACCCGGCAGGCAATCTCGCCACGATTGGCGATCAGGATTTTCTTGAACATCTCTGGTGCGTAGCTCCAACCGGCCATCCCTTGTATGACCTGCTACGGCAGGGTCAAGCGAGATGGGTGGCCGGAGCCAAACGGCTATCCACGCGTTGCCAACACAAGCCGATAAGTTACAATGAGGCACGGACATCCGGTCCGCCCGAGATTGAGATGGCACAGTTCGTCGTACGCGATATCGATGAAGCGGTTTCCAGGCGGTTTTCCGAGCGCGCCCGGCGCGAGGGAAAGTCGGCGGAGGAACTGGCGCGTGAACTGATCACCCGCCATGCTAACGAGACACGGGAGAAGGCAGCCAGACGGCTGGAGGAAATCCGCCTTTCGACCGTCGGAGCGAAGACGTGCGATCCCGTTGAACTGATCCGCGCGGACCGGGACGGCGATCATGATGGCTGACAAGGCCACGCATGTCGTTGATGCCAATATCGTGCTCGCCTGGTCGCTCGACAGGCCCTATTCCCAAAAAGCCGTGGAATTCCTGCGCGCCGACGCATTCTATCTTGTAGCCCCTGACCTGATCGTCCACGAGGTCGGAAGCGCGCTGAGCTACTACGTCAGGACCAGCGTCCTGACGCTGGAGCAGGCCGAAGACGCTTATGTTCACGTCACCACCTTTGTCGAGCTGATCTCTGCGGTTAGTCTGCGTTTTGAAGCGTTGAGCCTCTCCGTCTCGACAGGTCATTCTATCTATGACTGCTTCTATCTGGCGCTCGCGCGCCAAACAGGCCGGCCTTGCGTGAGCGCCGATCGCAAGCTCGCATCAATCGCCGAAGCATCTCGTATCGAGATGATTCTGCTGACCTGACGAACCTAAAAACAGGAATAAGAAATGAAAACACGCGCCGCCGTGGCTGTCGCAGCCGGAAAACCGCTCGAGATCATGGAGGTCGACCTCGAAGGCCCGCGCGAAGGCGAAGTGCTGGTCGAGATCAAGGCGACCGGCATTTGCCATACAGACGAATTCACCCTGTCGGGCGCCGATCCCGAAGGCATATTCCCGGCAATCCTCGGCCATGAAGGCGCCGGCGTCGTCGTCGATGTCGGCCCGGGCGTCACCAGCGTGAAGAAGGGAGACCACGTCATCCCGCTCTACACGCCCGAATGCCGCCAGTGCCCGTCCTGCCTGTCGCGCAAGACCAATCTCTGCACGGCGATCCGGTCTACGCAGGGCCAGGGCCTGATGCCCGACGGCACCAGCCGGTTCTCGATCGGCAGGGACAAGATATTCCATTATATGGGCTGCTCGACCTTCTCCAACTTCACCGTGCTGCCCGAGATCGCGGTGGCAAAGGTCAATCCCGACGCGCCCTTCGACACGATCTGCTACATAGGCTGCGGCGTCACCACCGGCGTCGGCGCCGTCTTCAACACCGCCAAGGTCGAACAGGGCGCGACCGCCGCCGTCTTCGGCCTCGGCGGCATCGGCCTCAACGTCATCCAGGGATTGAAGCTCGCCGGCGCCGACATGATCATCGGCGTCGACCTCAACAACGACAAGAAGGAATGGGGCGAACGCTTTGGAATGACTCACTTCGTCAATCCGAAGGAGATCGACGGCGACATCGTTGCCCATCTCGTCAACATGACCAAGCGCGGCGCAGACCAGATCGGCGGCGCCGACTACACGTTCGATTGCACCGGCAACACCAAGGTGATGCGTCAGGCGCTGGAGGCGTCGCATCGCGGCTGGGGCCAGTCGATCGTCATCGGCGTTGCCGGCGCAGGCCAGGAGATATCGACGCGGCCGTTCCAGCTCGTCACCGGCCGCACCTGGAAAGGCACCGCCTTCGGCGGCGCGCGCGGCCGCACCGACGTGCCCAGGATCGTCGACTGGTACATGGACGGCAAGATCCAGATCGACCCGATGATCACCCACAGGCTGACCCTCGACGAGATCAACCGGGGATTCGATCTCATGCACGAGGGCAAGTCGATCAGGAGCGTCGTGGTATACTGACCACGGCGCCATGCATTCGGGAATGATCGGGGACGCCCGGTTCTCCTGGTATGGCGAAATGCTCGAGGGAGGAACGATGATGCTTTTTCCGGCCACCATCGCCGGCAGCCTGCCGAAACCGGCCTGGCTCGCCGAGACCGAAAAGCTCTGGCCGAAATGGATACCGTCGGGTGCCGCACTCGACCAGGCCAAGCGTGACGCAGCGCTTATCTGGATCAAGGAGCAGGAAGACGCAGGCATCGCGACGGTGTCCGATGGCGAGCAGTTCCGCACCCATTTCGTGCACGGCTTCCTGGAAACGGTCGACGGCATCGACTGGGACCTCAAGACGAAGATGGGCATCCGCAACAATCGCTATGTGGTCGACGTGCCGACCGTCACCGGCCGTCCCAGGCGCAG
>JALYWP010000062.1 GCA_030852655.1 Pseudomonadota bacterium
GCCATTCTGGACGATCCTCATCTCCGCAACGGCCTCAACGTCCACCGGGGCCGCGTCACCAACCGCGCGGTTGCCGAGGCGCTCGGCTATGAAATGGCCGAGCCGAAAGCCGTGCTGGCAGCCTGAGCCTCAGTCGTTGCCGCGCGAGCGTTCTCGCCCGTTTTCGGGTGAACACGCCAGTTGGAGGTCCACCCTCCGACTAAGCCGAGGTCGGGTGCATGCTGCGGTCCGCTTTCAATCGGGATCGTCCGCAGCCAATTTATGAAAAATTAGTGATAAATCTTTCGACAGGCCGCTTTGGCCGTTCCGGCCAGTTATCCCCGCCAAGTGTTGCAATCTTGTGACTGCATCGCCGGCGAACCGGTGCTACCGCAGGCACGGATTTTATTCGCAGTGGGGTGGTCATGACAATTGCTCGGGCATTGAAGTCTTCGTTAATCGGCGCAGTGTCGCTGGCGGCGATATCACATGGCGCCTTCGCCGCTGATGCGGTGGTTGAGGAGCCGGTCACTGGTTACAACTGGAGCGGACTTTATGTGGGCGCAGGCGCCGGTGTAGGCGCAGTCAGGCGGGTTCTCTCATTCGGGGACTTCCAAATAATGCCCGATCAGGGCGGGCACGGCGTCTTCGGCGAGGTGACGCTCGGCTACGACTACATGCTTTCCCAGCGCTTCCTGCTCGGCGGTTTCGCAGACGTGCGCTTTGGCAATATCGGTTTTTCCGCCGAGATCGAAGGTCAGGAACTGCTTAGCATCACCAACGACTATGGCTTCGACGTCGGCGCACGCGCGGGATACCTGCTGACACCATCGACGCTTGGCTACGTACTTGCCGGTTACACCTGGCAGCATTTCGACGTCGATGTCGCAGATCTTCCTCCGGGCATCAGCCTGGATACCGATCGAGATGGCTACATCCTCGGCGCGGGCCTCGAGACTGCCGTGGCGGCGAACTGGACGCTCAAAGGCGAATATCGCTACGCCGATTATGGGAAGCATCTCGTCGAATTTTTGGACATCAATTCCGAAACCTCCACTCACACCTTCCATGTCGGCGTGAACTACCGGCCCGGCGCCCAGAATGGCGGCGGCGCTTCGTTTGCCGCGCCGGCCTACAACTGGACTGGCTTCTATGTGGGTGGAGCGCTCGGCGCAGGAGCCATTGCCGATACGATCAAGCTCGGCGGCGGCGTATTTGAACTAAACGGCTTCGGTGGGGAGGGTATCTTCGGCGAACTCAGCGTCGGCTATGACCACGAGATCAACGACCTATGGGTTGTTGGCCTGCAGCTCGACGGCCGCTATTCGGGCATGACCACCGTTCTCTTCGAAGCCGGCCCCAACAGCTACGAGGCCACAGCCGACTACGGCTTCGACATTCTTGCCCGCGTGGGCGCCAAGGTCAATGAATCCACGCTTGCCTATGCGATCGGCGGCTACAGCTGGCAGCACGTGAAAGAGGAGGTTACGGGCGGCCCTGCTCCCAACGACGATTGGAGCGTGAACGGTTTCTCGGTTGGTGGCGGTCTTGAAGCAGCCGTATCCAGCAACGTCACGGCGAACATCGAATACCGCTATTCCCGGTTCGAAGGACAAGACTACGACTCGGGCGGCGTGTGGGAAACCATTCCCGTATTCCACACCGTGCGCATCGGCGCGAAATACAAGTTCAACTGACACCTGCAAGTATCTGAGAAGCCCGCCGCTCCATGTGCGGCGGGCCTTTCTTTTCACCCACGCTCGATCCGGCACTGGTAGCAATTGTTCCTTGCCGAGCGCATGTGCAAATAGGCGATGTCGTCGCGCTCCAGAAGCTCGTGCGCGCGGCCGCAGATCCTGTGCGTCGGTACCACCGCCCCGGTGCCATATACGATGCGGTCGTCATGCCCGTAGCCTCGCAAAATGTAGTCCGGGGTCGGTCGGAAGAGGTCCGGTAGAACGTCGCTTTCCTCGGCACGCCGGCATGGCTCGGCATGCAGGAAGATCGGCCCGGTCTCGGCATAGGGCTGCAAGTCGGGAAACGGGCGGTATGCGAGGACCAGGTAGATCTCTCCAGCTCGCACGTTTCTCAGGCAATGCCGGCATGGCACGCCGTCGCCGTCCGAAGTTCTGCGTTCCGGCGTCATCCCGTAGGCGTCCGCCGCCCCGGCCTGCAGCGCGCGAACGTCTTCGGTAGCCAGGGCCTTGAAGCGGATGAGCATTAAAACCTCCTGATCTCTGTCGATCGGAGATATCGCCCGGCAGCGGTTGCGCCCACCCGATTCCTGCGGCTAATCGATCAGCGCATCGAGACCGCGCACCAGGCCCTTTAACCTTGCCACCCGCCGGATCGCAAGCAAGGTGCCTGCCACATAGGGCACAGCCGAAGAGCCGGCGTCGTGGCGGATGGTCAGCCGCTCGTCGGACAGTCCGAAAAGCGCCTCGCATGACAAAACGTAGGACGGCAGCCTCAGCGCATGCACCTGGACGCCTGCTCCTGCACCGACGGCAGCTCCGCGCGTCTCGGGCACGCCCAGCACATCGGCAACCGGCCTTGCCGTCGATGCGCCGCGCAGATCGGCCAGTGCCTCGGCGAGTTCACGCGCCGTACCCGACGGCGCGTCCGGCTTCTTGGCGCTCGCATAGTCGATGATCTCCACGTCAGGCACGTATTTGGCCGCCATCAGCGCAAACCGCTTCATCAGCGTGGCGGTGATGGAGAAATTGCCGGCCGCGATGACCCCGACACCGCGTTCGCGCGCCGCCTCGTCGATTTCCGCATAGTCGCCCGCGCCGAGGCCCGAAGTGCCTACCACCACATGCCGGCCCTTGCCGATCGCTGCGAGTGTGTTCTCCTTGACCACGTCAGGCTTGGTGTAGTCGACGACCACGTCCGACGGCAGTGCCAGCGCCTCTTCCAGCGTCGCCGAGACCATCGTGCCGTTCGGCGCAAGGCCGAGTACGGCGCCGCTGTCCTCGCCTGCCGCGTTGCGAGCCACCGCGCCCGCCAGCGTCATGTCGTCCTGCGCGAGGATCGCCGGGATCATCGCCCGGCCGACCCAGCCGGTCGCGCCAGCCATAACCACCCTGATAGCCATCGGAGACAATCCTTTCCTCTGCACCTCGCCGAAGCGCCCGTCGCGCCGTACTCCGCGGCAGACCTACACCGACGGCCGGCCATGTGCAAAAATCCGACTGGCGTCTTCCGATCATGGCCGGTAGAGCAGTCCGGAAAATGGAAACCGGCTTCCATCCGACATCGCGACAGAAGATCATATCCCTGCATGGCCATACCGCCTCTCATCCACCAGACCTGGAAAACAGCCAACGCGCCGCTGCGCTGGCGGCACCTCATCGAGAGCGTGAAGCGCCATCATCCCGGCTGGACCTATCATTTGTGGACCGATGAGGAGATGGACGCCCATGTGCGCGCCAATCACCCGGCGCTCTACCCGGTTTACCTCGCCTTCGAGAAGAACGTCATGCGCGCCGACGTCTTCCGCTACGTCCTGATGCACGATCTGGGCGGTCTCTATTGCGACCTCGACTACGAATTCCTGCGCCCCTACCCTTACGGCGACTCCAAAGTCGTGTTGTCCGAGGAACGGTCGCCCGACTACGGCGATGGTCGCCTGGAAATTGCCAACTACGTCTTTGCGTCCGCGTCGGGGCATCCGCTCTGGAAGGATATGCTCGACGATCTCGTGCGCAACCCGCCCGTCGTGCGCACCGTCGACGATATCGTGGCTGCGACCGGGCCCGGTCTCCTCACCCGCATCTTCCTTGCCAACCGGGAGCGCTATGAGGGCGTCGCGCTCACCCCTCGCCCCGTTTTCAGCCCGCCGCGGCAGCGCGGGCGCAACGAAAGCGCGAAGCTTATGAATGCCGGCGCCTTCGGCGTCCATCACGCCTGGGGCAGTTGGAAGGAGCGGCTGAGCAGCCAGTACCTGCGCAAAAAGGCGAAGCGCTTGCTGGGCATATAGGCGGCTGTCGCCCTATTACGTAGCGAAGTGGTCGCGCCTTGCGCCACCCGGCGGTCGCGCCGGTTCATCAGATCCAGGCCGTCACGGCCGCATCACGCTGGCCGACCGTTCCTCGAAGGGCAGCGGCTGCACCTGCTCGAGCTTCTGGCCGACCGGCGAGAAGCCGAGCTTCTGGTAGAGCGGCAGGGCGGCCGGATGGTCGAGCGTGCAGGTCTGCACGACGATCTGCCGGGGTTGCGTCGCCCATGCGGCCTCGATCGCGGCCCCCAGGAACCAGCGACCCAGCCCAAGGCCTGTCGCATGCTCCATCATGCCGAAATAGGCGATCTCGGTCTCGTCGGGTCGATACGGATTTATGTCGAAGAAGCCGGCTGGCGCGCCATCGAGGTAAAGCACCCTGATATCGCGTCCGGGTTTGTGGATCTTTGCCGCCAGTTCTTCGTCGGAGAGACGCAGGACGTTCACCCAGTGCCATTTGCGGCCGACGCGGTCCATCAGGTAGCGGTAATAGTGCAGCGGCATGTTGCGCGTCCTGATCAGCGCGACATTGCGGTTCATCGGGGCATGCGCGTAGCTCGCCGGCTGCTTCTTCATCTCCAGGAACGTCACGGTGACCGCGATCGGCTCCGGCCGCTCGGCTACGGTTTCCATGTTCACTTGCCTTTCACGACCGGCGTGTCGGAACGCGCTCCCCATTCCGCCCACGAGCCGTCGTAGAGCCGGTTGGCCGAATGGCCGAGCGTCTCAAGCGCCAGCGTGATGACCGCCGCCGTGATGCCCGAGCCGCAGGACGTCACCACCGGTTTGGAGAGATCGATGCCTGCTTCTTCGAGCCGCTTCTTCAATTCGTCTGGCGGCAACAGCTTGCCATCCTTCGACAGCGCAGACGCCGGCAGGCTTTTCGCGCCCGGCATGTGCCCGCCCCGCACGCCTGCCCTCGGCTCGGGATCGTCGCCGGCGAAGCGGCCGACCGGGCGTGCGTCGGCGATCTGACTTTCGCCAGTCGCAACGATCGTCTTCATATCATCGAGCGACGCAACGCGCGATGCGTCGAAGTCGGCATGGAAGACATTGGGTGCGACCTTGGTCCGCTTGGCGGTAACCGGCCGCCCGGCGGCCTTCCAACGATCGAAACCGCCGTCGAGCACATAGACCTGGAAGACCCCCATGACGCGAAACATCCACCACACGCGCGGCGCCGAGAACATGCCCGGCCCGTCATAGACCACGATCGTGTCGTCGGCGGAAATGCCCATCGAGCCGACATGGCGCGCGAAAGTCGCGGGGTCGGGCAGCGTGTGCGGCAGTTTCGAGTCCGGATCGACCACCGCGTCCTGGTCGAAGAAGATCGCGCCGGGAACATGTCCCGCCTCGTACTCCGCCTTCGCGTCGCGTTTTTGCGTCGGCAGGTACCAGGAGGCGTCGACAATGGAGAGGCCGGGCGTGCCGAGCCTCTTTTCCAGCCAGTCCGCATCGATGGTGAAGACTCCGCTCTCTGCCATGCAATTCTCCCGAACGCGTATCCCGGTTCCCATATCCTGATTAGAACATCGGACTAAAAAGTGGAATGGTGCGCCCAATCAGGGCCCTCTCAGGGGGACTGGCATGATCAAACGGATTTGGCACGGATACACCATCCCTGAAAACACCGACGCCTATGAACGGCTTCTCGACACCGCCGTATTCCCCGGCATGACCTCGCATCACTACACCGGCGCTGGTCCGAACCTTATCCTGAAGCGGCGGTTCTCGCGGCCCTTCTTCTCGATCTTGCCGATGTGGATTTCGCCAACCTCCGCCGTCGATTTCACATGCGTGCCGCCGCATGGCTGGCTGTCGATGGCTCCATTGTCGCCGATCAGCACCAGCCTGATCCGTCCGGTGCCGGCGGGCGGCCGAACGTTCTTCGACTTCACCAGCGTCGGACTTGCCGCCAGTTCATCATCGGTGATCCAGCGCGTCGTCACCGGATAGTCGGCGCGCACCAGGTCCATCAGTTTCGCCGTCACGTCCTCCTTGGTGAAGCTCGCATCCGGAATGTCAAAATCGACGCGGGAATCATCCTCGGCGACCGCAGCACCGGTGATTGGAAACGGGCACACCACCGTCAGCAGATGACAGGCCGTGTGCATGCGCATCAGTTTCAGCCGCCGCTCCCAGTCGATCGCGAGCTTCACGCGTTCACCGGGCTTCAATCCGGCGGCAGCCACCGGCACGTGGATGATCTCGTCCTTTGTTTCGCCGGTAATCGTCGCCGCGATGTCAACCGCGCAGCCGTCCGGCGTCGTCAGCTTCCCGGTATCGCCCGGTTGCCCGCCCGACGTGGCGTAGAACACCGTCCGGTCGAGGATGATGCCGCTGCGCTCGTTCACATGCAAGACCTCCGCCTCGGCCTCCCCAAGATAGGAATCCTCGCGGAACAGTGCCTCTGTCACCCAGGCCATCAGTCGGCCTCCTCGTAAGGCACCGCGATCTCGCTCCGCCGGTCCATCCAGAACGGCACCGGCAAATTCTTCTCGCGCAAGAAGTCCGGATTGAACAGTTTCGACTGGTAGCGCGTGCCGTAGTCGGCCAGGATCGTGACGATCCTATGCCCCGGCCCGAGTTCCTTCGCCAGCCTTATCGCCCCGGCAATGTTGATGCCGGTCGAGCCGCCGAGGCACATGCCCTCCTCCTGCACCAGGTGGAAGACGATCGGCAGCGCCTCCTCGTCGGTGACCTGCCAGGAGAAGTCAGGCGTAAAGCCTTCGAGGTTGGCTGTGATGCGTCCCTGTCCGATACCCTCGGTGATGGACGAGCCTTCCGCCTTCAGCACGCCCTCGGTGTAGAAGCTGTGGAGTGCTGCCCCCAACGGATCGGCCAGCGCAATCTTCACCCCCTTGTTTCTTTCCTTCAGACCCGCCGCAACGCCGGCAAGCGTGCCGCCCGTGCCGACCGCCGACACGAAGCCGTCGACCTTGCCCCCGGTCTGCGTCCAGATCTCCTGCGCTGTGGTGCGTATGTGGCCGTCCCGGTTGGCGATATTGTCGAACTGGTTGGCCCAGATCGCGCCGTTCGGTTCGCTCTTCGCCAGTTGCTCGGCCAACCGCCCCGACACTTTCACGTAGTTATTCGGGCTCTTGTAGGGAACCGCCGGCACCTCGATCAGTTCGGCGCCGAGCACGCGCAGCGCATCCTTTTTCTCTTGGCTCTGCGTGTCGGGGATGACGATGACGGTACGGTAGCCGAGCGCCTTGGCGACCACCGTCAGCCCGATGCCGGTATTGCCTGCCGTGCCCTCCACGATCGCCCCGCCCGGCTTCAACAGGCCCTTCGCCTCCGCGTCGCGAATGATGAACAGGCCCGCGCGGTCCTTCACGGACTGTCCGGGGTTCATGAACTCGGCCTTGCCGAGTATCTCGCAGCCCGTCTCTTC
>JALYWP010000265.1 GCA_030852655.1 Pseudomonadota bacterium
GAGCACGTCATCGAGGACATAGTCACCGCCATAGGTCACCTCATGGCTGACGGCGCCGGTGTCAAAACGTGACGTGTTCCACAGATCGAGTCCATATGTCTTGAGGTCGTAGGTCGTCTCAAGGCCATTGCTTTGACGGACTTTGCTGTAGTCGATCTGGTTGAACGACGTGTTGATATGCAGGTCAAGCCACTTTTCCTCATCGTCCGTGACATTATATCGCCCGGTGAAAGTGTTCTGCTTGGTCTTGTAGTCGTACCCAATGAAGTACGGCGCGGTTCCTTGATTGCTCCAGCTATCATCCGTTCCGACCCAGCCAAGCTTCAGCTCGCTGTTGTCGTTTGGCCGGAAAGTCGCCTTGGCCATTCCTCCAAGCGCTTCAAAGCCGGTGTCGGGTGCGAGGTTGCCGTTGCCGTCCTTGTACTCGCCGTAGTCGCGCCACACGATGTTCGCGAGAATGTCCGCCGCATCGCTGAACCGGTAGGCGCCGGTGGTGCTGTTCGTCCAGCCTTTGCCGTTGGTCTCGTAGCGTAGCGTATTGGCGGCGGCCCAGGTTTCGCCGTCACGCAGGAAATCGCCCGCGTCTTTCGTCTCGAACGCAACGACGCCACCGATCGCGCCGGAACCATAGGTGTTTGCGACCGGTCCCCGGATAACATCGACCTGCTGCATGAGATCGGGATCGATGAACAGCATGCTCTGGGCCTGATGGCCCGTGATCTGCAAATTCTGCCGTGCGCCGTCGACCAGGACTGTCACGCGTCCGGCGTCCTGCAAGCCGCGAATGTTGATGCTGGACCTGAGACGCTGGCTGCCGTTCTGCACAGCGACGCCGGGAACCCCGAAGAAGGTGTCGCCGACCGTCGTCGACATGCGGCGTTCGAGCTGCTCCTGGTCGACGTGGCTGACCGACGCCATCTGTTCGATCGCGCTCTCGCCGGTGCGGCTGACAATGGTGATGCGGTCGAGAACGGTCACCGACGACGTATCGACAGGCGCCGTATCCATGGGCTGGCCGGCCTGGCTGTCCGCGTTCACCACGACTTCCGCTTCCTGACCGGCCTGCTGCGCCCAGCCCTGCACCCCCAGCAGCAATGTCATCGCGGCTCCGCTCAGCAGAACTGCCGCGTTACGTCCAACCAGCCCCATATCCCACTCCAATGCCTGAATTCCGATGCTGGCTCGCTACGCGCTTGCTCGCACTTTCCGTTAGTCCCGGAGTGCTTTAAATGTTGACTCGCTTAGTCCGGTATTGCACTGACTAATAAACATGATTATTCGAGTCAAGAAAGCAAATCGCATTTTCAGCCCGGCCGGGAGAGCGGCCCAGCCGACAGCGGAAGGAGCGGACGATGAACACGCATAACCAGAACGACTTCAGGTTCCGGCCACGTCGCCCCGCGGGCGACGATCAGGCGCATTATGCGCCGCTGAGAATACCCTCGCGCACGGTGACCAGCGAGGCGCTTTTCAACGGCCTCTATGAGATCGGCATCAATCACGGCGGAGCGCTCTACCGGCTGAAGATCACCCGCCAGGGCAAGCTCATCCTCAACAAGTAAGCAACCCAAGCAGACAGGCGATTCGACATGGACCAGCACGTCAAGCCAGCGCCCGGCCAGATTCGGGCGGCGCGAGCCGAAAACCCCAAGATGCGGGAGCGTGACCTCGCGGCGCAACTCGGCGTGTCGGAGGCCGAACTGGTCGCGGCCCATTGCGGGGAGGGCGTGCAACGCATCGAGACGCGCGTCAACGACATTCTGCTCGGCCTGGAGGCTGTCGGCGAGGTGATGGCGCTGACCCGCAACGAAAGCGCGGTCCACGAGAAGATCGGCGTCTATGAAAAGGTCCAGCCCGGAGCACACGCCTCGGTCGTGCTCGGCGAGCAGATCGACCTGCGCGTCTTCCCGAAGGTCTGGGCGCACGGCTTCGCGGTCGAGAAGCGTGACGGCGACGACATACGCCGCTCGCTGCAGTTCTTCGACGAAGCAGGCGAGGCGATCCACAAGGTGCACCTGCGCCCGGCTTCGAACCTCTACGCCTACCAGAAGCTGGTCGGGGAACTCTCCTCGCCCGACCAGTCGCAAACGGTCGATGTCAAGGGGATCGCCGGGAGCCAGAGCGAGGCGGGCGAAGCGGGAAGTGCCGAGGATCTGCGCGTGCGCTGGAGCCGCATGACGGACGTGCACCAGTTCTTCGGCATGCTGAAGACGCTGAAGCTGTCGCGCCATCAGGCGGTGCGCATGATCGGCGACGACTATGCCTGGAAGCTCGCCGACGAAAGCCTCACCGCCATGTTCAGCCACGCGGCCTCCGGCGCCATGCCGATCATGTGTTTCGTCGGCAACCGCGGATGCGTGCAGATCCATTCCGGCCCGATCGCCAACATCAAGGTGATGGGTCCGTGGATCAACGTGCTCGACGAGACCTTCCACCTGCATTTGCGGATGGATCACATTCGCGAACTCTGGGCGGTGCGCAAGCCCACCAAGGATGGCCACGTCACCTCGATCGAGGCCTACGACGCCGCCAACGAGCTCATCATCCAGTTCTTCGGCCAGCGCCACGAGGGCGAAACGGAGCGCGACGACTGGCGCTTCCTTGCGGAAAATCTTCCGCGCGTCCCGGAATCGAACGCGGCCTGAGGAGCGGTTTCATGAATCGGTTCCGGGGTTTCTCCCGCTTCGTTCACGCGGGTTCTCTGTTTTTGGCCATGGGGCTGGGAGCTTCCGCGGCCCTTGCTGAGGACGCGGCCGGTGTCTTCGAAGACACGTCCCGCATCGCCTCCATCGGCGGCTCCATCACCGAGATCGTTTATGCGCTCGGCGAGGAGGACAAGCTCGTGGCGCGCGATTCGACCAGCCTCTACCCCGAGGCGGCGCTGAAGCTTCCAGATGTCGGCTATATGCGCCAGCTCTCGCCCGAGGGCGTACTGTCGGTCAATCCGACCGGCATACTCGCGGAGGAGGGCAGCGGGCCGAAGGAGACGATCGACGTCCTGAAGAAGGCGAGCATCTCCTACATCACCGTGCCCGAAAACTACGACCATGCGGGCATACTCGAAAAGATACGCGTGGTCGGCAAGGCTTTCGGAGCCGACCAGAAGGCAGCCGAGCTTGCCGCTTCCGTCGACGCCGACCTCGCTGCCGCAGAGAAGCTGACGGCGGGTATTCCCGAGAGGAAGCGCGTGCTCTTCATCCTTTCCATGCAGGGCGGCAAAATCCTGGCGGCAGGCGTCGACACGGCGGCGAACGGCATCATCGAACTCGCCGGCGCGGTGAACGCGGTGGAAGGCTTTTCCGGCTACAAGCAGCTTTCGGACGAGGCGACCATCCTTGCCAGGCCCGACATCATCCTGATGATGGATCGCGGCGAGGGGCAGAGCGTCAGCGAAGCGGAACTGTTCGCGCATCCGGCAATCGCGCCGACGCCTGCCGGCCAGGCGAAACGGCTCGTGCGCATGAACGGCGGATATCTGCTCGGCTTCGGCCCGCGCACCGCCTCGGCCATCCGCGACCTCGCAACCACGCTTTATGGCGACCAGATCAAGGGCTGAGGAATGGCCCTCGATTCGGCAGCCGGCCTGTTCGGCGTGAAGCGGACCCCGGCGCCGGAGGGCGATCGCGCCGTCCGCGCGCGATTTGCAATTCTGGTACTTGCCGCCTTCCTCCTGGCGACGGCGCTGTTCAGCCTGGCGTCAGGCGCATCCGACGCATCTGCCTTCGCGGTGGCCCGTGACTGGCTGTTTCCTTCGTTTTCCGCAGGCGACGCGCTGTCCATGCGCGACCGCGTCATCGTCTACGACATACGCCTGCCGCGCGTCGTCATGGGCGTGCTGATCGGTGCGGCACTAGCCGTTTCCGGCGCCGTGCTGCAGGGCCTGTTTCGCAATCCGCTGGCCGACCCCGGTCTCGTCGGCGTGTCGGCGGGGGCAAGCCTCGGCGCGGTCTCGGTGATCGTGCTCGGCGCGACCGTGCTTGCGCCGCTGACCATGATCTTCGGGGCGGTCACCCTGCCGCTCGCCGCCTTCTGCGGGGGGCTTGCGACCACGCTGTTGCTCTACCGCATATCGACGCGGCAGGGGCGCACCTCCGTCGCCACCATGCTGCTTGCCGGCATAGCGCTGGCGGCCATGGCCATGGCCTTCACGGGCGTCCTGATCTTTCTGGCGGACGACCGGCAGTTGCGCGACCTGACCTTCTGGTCGCTGGGCTCGCTGGCCGGCGCCACCTGGCAGAAGGTCGGCGCGGTGGCGCCGATCATCATCGTGGCGCTCGCGGCGACGCCGTTCCTTGCGCGAGGCCTCAATGCGCTGGCGTTGGGCGAGGCCACGGCAAACCACCTCGGCATATCGGTCCAGCGGCTGAAATACGTGGCGATCGTGTCGGTCTCGGCCGCTGTGGGAGCGTCGGTCGCCGTCAGCGGCGGCATCGGCTTTGTCGGCATCGTCGTGCCGCATCTGCTGCGCCTGCTGATCGGCCCGGACAACCGCTATCTGCTGCCGGCCTCGGCGCTGCTCGGCGCCAGCATGCTTCTGCTCGCCGACGCCGTCAGCCGCACGATCGTCGCGCCGGCCGAACTGCCGATCGGCATCGTGACCGCCACCGTCGGCGCACCCTTCTTCCTCTGGATCCTCCTGCGCCGCCGCGGGATTCTCGACCTGTGAGCCGGCCATGATCGAAGCGCGCGACGTATCGGTGTCCATCGGCGGCCGCAAGATCGTCTCGGACGTCGATTTCGAGGTGAAGCCGGGCGAACTGGCGGCGATCGTCGGCCCCAACGGCTCGGGCAAGACGACGTTTCTCAAGGCGTTGTCGGGGGAACTGGCTTATGCCGGCCGCGTGACGATGAACGGCCGCGACCTCGCCTCGATGAAGGCCTGGGAAGCGGCATCGGTGCGGGCGGTGCTGCCGCAGGCGACGGCGCTGTCCTTCCCCTTCACCGTCCGCGAGATCGTCAGGCTCGGGCTGAGCGGCGGCCGGTCGGGGGCGCTGGCCGGCGAGGACGAGCGACTGCCCGAACGGGCGCTCGCCCGCGTCGATCTCGAAGGTTTTGCGGGCCGGTTCTACCAGGAGCTTTCCGGCGGCGAGCAGCAGCGGGTGCAGCTTGCCCGCGTACTCTGCCAGGTCTGGACGCCGGTGCTCGACGGCAAGCCGCGCTACCTGTTTCTTGACGAGCCGGTGTCCAGCCTCGACATCCGGCATCAGCTCATCATCATGAACCTGGCGCGAGACTTTGCCACCCGCGGCGGAGGGGTGGTCGCCATCCTGCACGACCTCAACCTGACCGCCATGTTCGCCGATCGCATCTTCGTCATGCATCGCGGCCGGCTGGCGGCCGCCGGCTCGCCGCAGGAAGTGCTCTCGGACGAACTCATCTCGAGGGTTTTCGAATGCAAGCTGAAAGTCGGCGTGCTGCCGGCGGCGGGTACGCCTTTCGTGCTGCCCCAGTCGGCGGGGCTGTAGCTACCCGGCGAGGGCCTGCGGCCGGGCCGGCAGTTCGATACCGAGCAGTCCGCGCATGTTCTGCCGTTCCGCAATGAGGTCGGCGATCGTGTGGCGCATCAGGACCTCGAAGAAGGCGTTCAACGCCTCGCGCAAGGCGGCATTCAGCGAGCAGGAATCAACGAGGGGGCAGTCGGCGGCGTCGTTCTCGAAGCATTCCGCCATGGAGAAGCTCTCCTCGGTCACGCGCACCACGTCGAACAGCGTGATCTGTTCGGCGGGCCGGCCGAGGCGGACGCCGCCGTTGCGGCCGCGCACTGTCTGCACGAAGCCGTGCTCGACCAGTGGCTGAAGGATCTTGAACAGGAACAGCTCGGAGACGGTATATGCGCTGGCGATTTCAGGAATCCGGCTCAGCCGGCCGTCATTCGCCGCACAGTACATCAGGATGCGCATCGCGTAGTTGGTCTGTCGCGTCAGCCTCATCTGCCAAGGTCCTTGCGAAACATGAGTCAGCTCCGAATATGACCCATTCTTTAGAACAATTCCAGACAGGAAGTTATTAAAGTTGATTTATGAAGTCAACTTTGTTGCGAAATAGGGGGCGGCCCTCGGGTGTTTCGTAAATCCCGTTGGCGGTTCATATCTTTCGGAAGATCACAAGCGGAGCGGACGTCATGTCTCCAGCGGCCGGATACGCAGCCACTCCACCAGGGGTGGCGGATGCAGAAAAACTCGCTGCGCTCCGGCGCACCAAGGCTATCGCAGCCGGCGCATTGTGCCTGTGCGTGGCGGTCTTCGCGTTGGCCAAGTCTTTTGAGGGCGGGTGGCCCTGGCTCTCCTTCGTCGCCGCCTTCGCGGAGGCCGCGATCATCGGCGGGATAGCCGACTGGTATGCGGTCGTGGCGTTGTTCAGACGGCCGCTCGGCCTGCCGATCCCGCATACGGCGATCATCCCCTCGAACCAGGATCGCATCGCCGACAATCTCGGACGATTCATCGAGGTGAACTTCCTGGCGCCCGGGCCGGTGCGCGAAAAGCTCAAGGAGGTCGACTTCGCGGCACTGGTCGCCGATTGGCTTTCCGGACCCGAGCGGGCCGCCGGCCTGTCGCGCTTCGTGACGCGGCTCGTTCCCCGGACATTGATGGCCATCGAGCAATCGGGCTTGCGCGATTTCGTCAAGCAGCGCGTGCTGGGCGAGGTCGAGAAGGTGAAGCTTGCGCCGCTTGCGGCAGATGTGCTGCTGGCTTTCACCGACGACCGCAGGCACCAGAGGCTGCTCGACGAATTCACCAAGGTGGCCGGCCGGTTCCTGAACGACGAACAGGCGCTGGCCACGATGCGCGAGCGGATTCGCGAAGAACTGCCGTCGCTTTTCAACCTCTTCCGCGCCGATGCCTATCTTCTCAAGAAAATCGTCGCGTCCGCGGGTTCGCTGCTCGAAGAGGTGAGGGCCGATCCGGATCATCCGATGCGGCAGGAATTCGACCGTTTCGTACATGGTTTCATCGACCGTCTGCGCAATTCACCAACCTATGCCAGGCGTGTCGAACGGATGAAACGCGACCTGCTTGCGCGGCCGGAACTCGGTGCGCTCGCGCAAGATGTGTGGGCAAGCATGCGGGCTTTCATCGAACAGGATGCGGCGGCCGACAAATCGATGATCCGCGACCACCTGGCGTCGATGTTCGTCGATGTCGGCCGACATCTCGCCACCGACCCGCAGATACGCGCCGACATGAACGCCGGCTTCGTCGTGGCACTGTCGTCCTTCGTGGAAAGCCAGAAGAGCGGCGTATCGACCTTCATTGCCGATCAGGTCAAGCGCTGGGACCTCTCCCAGCTTACGCGGCTTGTCGAGATCAACATCGGCAGGGATCTTCAATATATCCGCTTCAACGGCATGCTGATCGGCGGGCTTGCAGGCGTCGCTTTGCATGTTGCGGAGCGCGTGCTCCTGGCGAACTGATCGAGTGCTCCATGATTGACAGCGCGGCCCCGTTCATGGTGTCGACGTCCCGTGTACAAGGAGTTGCGCCATGTCCAGAACCGGCCTGACCTTCGAAGGACTGCGCGCGCTGGTCGGCCAGGAACTCGGGGTTTCCGGCTGGATCACAGTCGATCAGGAAAAGATCGACCAGTTCGCGGAATGCAGCGGCGACAGGCAGTGGATTCACGTCGATGTCGAGCGGACGAAGAGGGAGAGCCCGTTTCGCAAGCCGATTGCGCATGGCTATCTGACATTGTCGTTGATCAGCGCCATGGGGATGGACATAAATGCCGTTCCCGAAACCACGCAGGCGGCTTTCATCCACGGTCTGGATTCGGTGCGCTTCATCGCCCCCGTTCGTGCCGGCACGCGCGTGCGCATGCGCTCGACGCTCTTGTCGATGGAAGACAAGGGGCCGGGCCAGTATCTGCTGAGGACCGCCAATACTGTCGAAATCGAGGACGACCAACGTCCGGCGTTGACCGCCGACGTATTGGTGATGCTTTACGAGAGGCGACAGAAGCGGAAAGGGTGACGGCGCCAGTCCAGACTAGAACCGCGTGACCACGCCGATGCCTGTGCCTTCGAAGTCGCCCATGGCCATCAGCGCCCGCGGCGCATCGTCGAGGCCGATGTGCTTGCCGATGAGCAGGTCGGG
>JALYWP010000275.1 GCA_030852655.1 Pseudomonadota bacterium
AGCGCGATGACGCCGGCGATGAACCAGACCAGCACCCAGATGGTCGATAGCGAGATGCCGACGGAAAGCGCTGCCTGATGGTCGTCGCCAAGCGCACGGATCGCCCGCCCCAGCCTCGACCGGTTGAGGAACAGCAACAGGCAGCAGACCAGCACGCCGGCGCCGATCACGGCCGTCAGGTCCTTCTGCTCGATCAGCACGAAGCCGCCGAACGGCTCGAACGTATAGCTGCCGGTCGGGATGTGGAGCGCCTCGGTGATCATCAACTTGTTCTCGCCGCCGAAGATGATCTCGCCGAAGCCGATGAGGAACAGCGTGATGCCGATCGTCGCCATGAACAGGATGATGTCGGGCTGGTTGACCAGCGGCCTGAGCACGACTCGCTCGATGACGACCGCCAGCATGAACATGACGACCAGCGTGAGCGGCAGGGCGAGCAGCGCCGGTACGCCCTTCTCGTAGAGCGTGACCAGCGTCAGCGCCGCGAAGACCACCATGATGCCTTGCGCGAAATTGAAGATGCGCGACGATTTGTAGATCAGCACGAAGCCCAGCGCGATCAGCGCATAGAGCACGCCCGCTACCAGCCCTTCCCACAACACCTGCAACAGGAAATCGGGCGCGGCGGCCATGTCCTGGAAGGGTTTTACCAATATGGCGTTCAGCAGGTCCACGGCGCCTCTCCTTCACGGTCGGGCAGGAAGAAACGTCGGTCTGTTCACGTCGCTATGCGGCCAGTTGCGGAAACAGGCCGAGCAGCCCGACTATGATCAGGTAGAGCGCGACGATGTAGTTGAGCAGCCGCGGCATGATCAGGATGATGACGCCGGCAATCAGCGAGATCAGCGGGGTGAGCGGCAGGGTCGAGAGGTCCATGTCGTTTCCTTTCAGTGGACGACGCCGAGATAGGCGTCGATGACGTGTCTGTCGGATTTCACGGCGTCGGGCGTCCCGTCGGCGATCTTCCTGCCGTAGTCGAGAACGACCACGCGGTCCGAAAGGTCCATGACCACGCCCATGTCGTGCTCGATGAGCGCGATCGTCGTGCCGCGCTGCCGGTTGACGTCGATGATGAAGCGGCTCATGTCCTCCTTTTCCTCGAGGTTCATGCCGGCCATCGGCTCGTCCAGCAGGAGCAGCGACGGCTCCATTGCGAGTGCACGCCCGAGTTCCACCCGCTTCTGGAGCCCGTAGGGTAGTTTGCCGACGGGCGTGCGGCGGATATGCTCGATTTCGAGGAAATCGATGATCTCTTCGACCTTTTTTCTGTGCTCGATCTCCTCGCGAAGCGCCGGACCGTGCCAGAGCATCTGCCAGAACAGGCTCCTGTTCATCAGCACCGAGCGCCCGGCCATGATGTTGTCCAGCGTCGACATGCCCTTGAACAGGGCGACGTTCTGGAAGGTGCGCGCGATGCCCTGCCGGACGGCATGATGCGGCTTCATCGAGCGCCGCTCGTGGCCGCGAAAGACGATCGTGCCCTGCTGCGGCGTGTAGAAGCCGTTGATAACGTTGAGCATCGAGGTCTTGCCGGCGCCGTTCGGGCCGATGATGGCGCGGATCTCGCCCTTCCTCACGTCGAAGGAGATGTCGGTGACGGCCTTGACGCCGCCGAAGGACAGCGAGACGTTGCGTATGTCCATCAGAAGTTCGCCGGGTGCGATACCGTCGTCGGCCGCCGATGCGTGAACCGGCATGGCCTCGACATTCATGCGGCGGCCTCGACTGGCGGCGCGGCAACAATGTAGGTCCGCGCCTCGAGTATCCTGACGGTTGCGCGCACCATGCCCTTTCGCCCGTCCTCATAGGTCATTTCCGTCTCGACATATTTCTCGATCGAGCCGTCATAGAGTGCCTCGATCAGCGCCGCGTAGCGATCCGCCACGAAGGCGCGGCGCACCTTCAGCGTGCGGGTCAACTCGCCGTCGTCGGCGTCGAGTTCCTTGTGCAGGATGAGGAAGCGGCTGATCTGTGCGCCGGCCATCATCGGCTCGCGCGAGAGCCTGAGATTGGTGGCGTCGACATGGTTGGCCACGATCTTAGCCACCTCCGGATGGCCGGCCAGTTCCTGGTAGGAGGCATAGGCGATGTTGTTGCGTTCGGCCCAGTTGCCGACGGCCTGCAGGTCAATGTTGATGAACGCGGTCGCGAAGTTGCGGCCGTCGCCGAAGGCCACGGCTTCCTTGATCTCCGGAAAGAATTTCAGCGTGTTCTCGATGTATTTCGGCGCGAAAAGCGCCCCGCCCTTCAGCCGCCCGACATCCTTGGCGCGATCGATGATCTTCAATTGCCCGTCCGGCTCGAAGAAACCGGCGTCGCCGGTACGGACATAGCCGTCTTCCGTCATCGTCTCGGCGGTCGTTTCCTCCTGCATGAAATAGCCGGAGAACATGCCGGGCGAACGGAACTGCACCTCGCCGCTATCCGAGATGCGGATGTCGACGCCGGGCGTCGCCGGCCCGACCGTATCGGCGCGCACCGCGCCATCCTCCTGGCAGGTCACATAGAGGAAGGCTTCGGTCTGGCCGTAGAGTTGCTTCAGGTTGATGCCGAGCGAGCGGAAGAAGGAGAACAGGTCCTGCCCGATCGCTTCGCCGGCGGTGTAGGCGACGCGGATGTTGGAGAAGCCGAGGACGTTTTTCAGCGGGCCGTAGATCAGTATGTCGCCGAGCCCGTAGGCGAGCCGCCCGGCGAGCGGGACCGGCCGTCCCTCGAGGATCGCCTCGCCATGCCGCTTCGCCACGCCGATGAAATGCGAGAACAGCTTCCGCTTCAGCCAGCCGGCGTCCTCCATGCGGATGGAAACGCTGGTGAGCAGGGATTCGAAGATGCGCGGCGGCGCGAAATAGAAGCTCGGCCCGATCTCGCGCAAATCCGGCGGCACCGTGTCGGTGCTTTCGGGACAGTTCATGCAGAACCCGGCCACATAGCCCTGTGCGTAGTTGAGGTAGTGGTCGCCGACCCAGGCGAGCGGCAAATAGGCGAGCACGCTGTCGCGTTCGGTGAGGCCGTCGAAGGCGACGGTGTCCTGCGCGGCTTTCACCGCGCCGGCCGCCTTCAGCATGACGCCCTTCGAACGGCCCGTGGTGCCCGAGGTGTAGAGCATGACGCAGACGTCGTCGCCGCTGGCGCGGCGCACGGCGTCTTCCCAGGCCGGGCCGAGCAACGGATCGGCGTCGAGGCGCTCGGCGCCGCTGGCCTGGACGTCCGAGAAGGCGTGCAAGCCCTCGGTAGGGTAGCCTGCCAGGCCGCGGGGCTCGTCATAGACGATATCGGTCAGCGCCGGAATCCTACCCGAACACGACCTGATCTTGTCGACCTGCTCCTGGTCCTGCACCACGGCGAAGCGCACGCCGGCATGGTCGAGCACATAGGCCATCTCGTCGGCGACGGCGTCGGCATAGACTGGCACCGGAACGGCCCCGAGCGACTGTGCGGCCGCGAAAGTCCAGTAGAGGCGCGGGCGGTTGGCGCCGATGACCGCGATCCGGTCGCCCTTGCCGAGACCGAGCGCCTGGAGCCCCAGCGCCAGCCCGCGCACCTCTTCGAACTGCTGGCGCCAGGTCCAGCTCTGCCAAATGCCGAAGTCCTTGTGGCGCATGGCCGGGCGGTCGCCCAGCCTGTCGGCATTGCGCAGCAGGTATTTCGGGAATGTGTCCAAGTCGCCGGCCAGGGCCGCCGCAACCATGCGCATTCTCCTCCCGTCCCGCCTTGTTCGCGGTGTTGCCGCTATAATGCCAGCGGCATCGCGGCGCGCAACCCCATCATTGGAGTGAGACGGAAGTGAGGAGGCGGCTGGCGGGCCAGCCGTCAGGCGGCGTCGCGGTAATATTTGGCGGTCGGCAGGATGGTGAGCGGCGCGAGTTCCCCCTTGGCCGGCCTGGCAAACAGCATGCGCTGCTCCATCGGCGTCGACTTGAAGAAGGGAAAGCGCTTGAGGATGGGTTGCCTGTTTTCGGCGCAATTTGCGTCGTAGAGCATGACCGGTACGCTGAAGGGCGGATATGGTCTCGGCTCTCCGACCTGGGTAGCGCCGAAGATCCGCCGGTAGAACGCGGTATGCTCCTCCCGGATCACGCCGACGCAGGCAGTCGCATCGAAATAGACGCTGGCAACCAGGCCGAGCCTCAGAGTGAGATATGGCAATGCCTGCAGGGGCGAACGGTAGTAGGGTTCGGCGGCGAGCATGGTCGGGTTGATGAAGCTCTCCCCGGCGAGCAGCCGCGGGCGCAGCAGATCGTCGAAGGTCTTCATCACCGGCCCGTAGGGCTCGTCCTTGGAAATATGGTGGATACGCACCGTACCCACCAGCTCGCCATCGATGAAGACGCCGAACCGATAGCAGTTGGGCGCGTCGTCGAGGTCGTCCATGACCATCTGGCTGTCGGATTCTTCCACGAAGCCATGCAGCCGGTACGCCTTGTAGCGCAGGCGGTATATCGCTTCGATATCCTCTCCGCTTTCGCAGCGGCGGTATTCGATGCGCTCCAGCAACTCTTCTACTTTGCTTGCAAACGACGACGCCACTTTGCTTCGACTGTCTGTGTTTGTGCAATCGGCGCCCGCTCTCGCTCCGATCGCCGTCAACTGGGTAGGCATACTTAACCCCTCAAGTCCGCCACCCGATCAAGGTAGGGTAATCCGTAAATATGTAAACTTTTAAATTACGTAACAGATATTTACGTTAAGTTAACCTTAACAAACAGTAAATTGACTCAAACAAGACTCAAATTCGTCCACCGCCGGCCGTCGCGGTCGCGGCGGAAGAGCTGAATATCAGGGAATTCGGTAGGAGGGCGTGCCGTCAGCGCTCGGAAGAAGCCCGCTTGGCGCCGCGGATATCTTTTGCGAAAGGCCAGACGGTGGTGGACATCGTCGCGATGCCGGAAGAAGTGAGCGCCGAACCGAACAGGAAGCCCTGGACGAGATCGGGCTTGACCTCGAGAGCGAGGATTTTCAACTGCTCGAACGTCTCGACCCCTTCGATCGTGACCGCAAGGCCGAGCGGGCGGGAAAGATTGACGATGCCCTTCAGCAGTTCCAGCGAGCGCTTGTTCTGGCTGACATCCATCAGGAAGCTGCGATCGATCTTGACCTTGTCGAGCGGCAGCTTGTGCAGGTAGCTGAGGCTCGAATAGCCGGTTCCGAAATCGTCGAGCGCGATGCGTACGCCGAGCGCCTTCAATTCCTCTATGTACCGGCCGGTCAAAGACTTGTCGTCGAGCAGGGCCGTTTCCGTTACCTCGATCTCCAGCCGATGCGGCTCAAGGCCTGAGTCCGCAAGCGCGCCGCGCACCTTCTCGACCACGTCATGGTTGCGGAAATCCTTTGCCGATAGGTTCACGGAGACGCTGATCTGGTCCGGCCAGCGGGCGCATTCGGCGCAGGCGGCCTGGAGGACGAAATGACTGATTTCCGAGATCATCCCCATTTCCTCGGCGAGCGGGATGAAGACCGCCGGCGAGACCGGGCCGAGATCGCGGTGATCCCAGCGGCAGAGCGCCTCGCAGCTGGCGATGCGCATGGTGTCCATCGTCACGATCGGCTGGTAGACGACGCGCAGCAGCCGCGCCTCGATCGCGGCGCGCAGATCGGCCTTCATCAGTTGGCGGCTGCGGAAGGCCGCGTCCATCGCCGCCTCGAACAGCCGCCAGTCGTTCTTGCCGAGTTCCTTGGCCTTGTAGAGTGCGAGATCGGCCTTGACGATCATGGCGTCGACATCGGTGTCCTTGACCCTGGACAGCACCGCGCCGCCGCTCGCCTGGATGCGCAACGCATGGCCGGCGACATCGATGTCGCCCTGCAGCCCGGCGAATATGCTGTCGAGGATGCCGACCAGATGGCTTTCGTCCTGGACCTTGTCGACGAAGATCATGAACTCGTCGCCGCCGAAGCGGCTGACCTTGACCGTGTCGCTTGTGAAGGCCGCCAGCCGTTCGGCGACGGCGTAGATCAGCCCGTCGCCGACCGGGTGCCCCAGCGTGTCGTTGACGCTCTTGAAGTCGTCGAGGTCGATCACCGCAAGCCCGCAACAGCGGTCGCGGTCGCCGGTGGACATGGTCTCGGCGACCAGTTCGTGGAAATAGGCGCGGTTCGGCAGGCCCGTCAGATTGTCGAAACGCGCCATGGAGCGGATTTTCTCCTCCGCCTCGACGCGTTGGGTCACATCCTCGAAGGTGATGACGCCGAGTTCCTGGCTGCCCTCGCGGGCCGAGAACTCGAAATGCTGACCGTTTGACAGCGAAACGAGGACCTTGCGGTCCCTGCCCTCGCGAAGCGCCCGCGTCAGCTGTCCCTCGATGAACTTGCAGTCTTTCGGGGCCAGCATCCCCCCCGCCACACCCCTCATGAGCATCGCGTGGATGGATCGCCCGAGCAGGGCGCCGGGCGACTTGAACAGCATCAGATGCGCAGCTTCCGCATTCGCCACCACGACACGGCCGGTCGGCCCCAGCATGACCAGCCCGTGCGACATCGTGTTCAAGGCCCGGTTGAAGCGCTCGGCGATGCGGTTCGCCTTCTTCTCCTCGCTGATCGCGGTGAACAGAACCGTGCGCACAAGGTGCGCCATCTTGTTGATCGAGAACATGAACGGGATGACGAACAGGCCGAGCATGAAGTGGTAGAAATCCCCCTTCAGCATAAGTCCGAGCGTGATCGGCGCCAGCACTGACACCGACAGTATGGCGACCATCTTGCGGGAGCCGAAATTGCGCCCGGCAATGGTGATCGTGCTTGCCAGCACCATGGATATGGCGGCAATCTCGCCAAACGTATCGGGCGCGACATAAAGGCTGACGAAGGCGAAAAGCCCGACGCAGAAACCCTGGATCGTTCCCGCGATGATGTAGTAGCGTTCCCAGCGGAGCGCCGTCTCGTAGCCGACGATGCTGTCCGGATCGACGCGGCGGATAGCGGTGTAGCGGCCAAGGCTGGCCGCCGTCATCATGACGGCGAGGACGAGGTAGATCGGTTCGCTGGTCTTCCAATAGACGAGCAGGCCGACAAGGCCCTGCGTCAGGGCGCCAACCAGCAGGATGCTTGCGTCCGTGAACAGAGACCGGACGAAGCCGACATAAATGTCTTCCGGTATCTCTTCGGGTTTACTTGTTTTCATTGCCTGCGGAGCCGCGCGGAACCGCAGTCATCGCATCAATCGCCTTAAGAAAGGTTTAGAACTACACCTTCCACGCGCTCTGGAAAGCCTTCAAACGCTTGCAAATCAAGGATTCTGGCAATCCGGTAAACAAGCCGTATCCGTCATTCCGCGGCCTCGAGCACGGGCGCGGCGGGCGTCTCGGGGAGCCGTTCGAGGAGCCGGGCGCGTTCGCCGGACGCGGTGTCGGCGTTCGCCCGCTTGACATGGCCGTAGCCGCGGATGAGCGACGGAACCGAGGCAAGGGCCGTAGCCGCCTGGATCCTGCCGGGAGACAGCCGCCCCAGGATCAGGTCGATATCCTGCTCGTATTGCGCCAGCAAAGTCCTCTCGAAGCGGCGTTCGTCTGAGTAGCCGAATACGTCGAAAACAGTCCCGCGCAGGCCCTTCAGCGCGGCGAGCATCCCAAAACCCTTCATCATCCACGGCCCGAAGCTCGATTTCCTCGGCATTCCGTCGGCGCCCTTGCGCCCGAGGATGGGCGGAGCCAGGTGAAACTCCAGCCGGCCAAACGATTGAAATTCCTTGGCAAGTTGTTTTGCGAATGAGCCGTCCGTATAGAGCCGGGCAACCTCGTACTCGTCCTTGACCGCCATCAGCTTGAAGAGGTTTTTCGCGACAGCTTCCGTGAGCGACGTCGAGCCCGGCGCGACCCCGGCTTCGGCCGCGCGGACGGCAGCGACACGATCGCGGTAGCGCCGTGCATAGGCGGCGTTCTGATAGGCGGTGAGAAACTCGGCGCGGCGCGCAATCACGTCGTCGATGGTCGGCGCCGCCGACTCGTGGACCGCGCCGGTCGCCCTGGCGACCAGATCGCGCACGAATTGGGGCTGATGCGCGGCACGGCGGCCCCAGCGGAAGGCGGAAATGTTCATGGAAACGGCCTGGCCGTTGAGTTCGATCGCCTTCTCGACCGCTTCGATCGAAAGCGGTAGCCCGCCGTGCTGGCAGGCGAAGCCGAGCATGAACATGTTGGCGCCGAGCGAGTTGCCGAAAAGTGCGGAAGCCGTGTGGGTGGCGTCGAAGAAATGCGCCTTGTCCTCGCCGGCCGCCTGGCGGATCGCCTTTCTCAACCGTTCGGTGGGAAGAGAGTAGTCCGCGGAGCGCGCGAACTCGCCGGGCATGACCTCGGCCGTGTTGGCGACGAAGATCGTGTGGTTCTCACGCACCGCGGCAAGCACCTTGCGGGCGCCCGACACGACGAGGTCGCAGCCGAGGATCAGGTCGGCCTTGCCGGCCGAGACGCGGATAGCGTGGATGTCATCGGGCGTTTTGGCGATCCGCACATGGCTGAAGACCGAGCCGCCTTTCTGCGCGAGGCCGGCCATGTCGATCATGCCGCAGCCCTTGCCTTCGAGATGCGCGGCCATGCCCAGGATGGCGCCGACGGTCACCACGCCGGTGCCGCCGACGCCGTCGATGATCGATGCCCATCCGTCCCGGTCGAGCGGGAACTGTTGAGGTTCGGGCACCCCTTCGAGCGGATCGGCCTCGCCGGCGACGCCATCCGCCTTGCGCATCTTCGCGCCGTGCACTGTCACGAATGACGGGCAGAAGCCGTTGACGCAGGAGAAATCCTTGTTGCAGCTCGACTGGTCGATCCGCCGCTTGCGGCCGAACTCGGTCTCCAGAGGCTGGACAGACACGCAATTCGACTTGACGCCGCAATCGCCGCAGCCTTCGCAGACCAACTCGTTGATAATCACCCGCCTGTCGGGGTCCGGGAAGGAGCCGCGCTTCCTCCTGCGGCGTTTCTCCGCCGCACAGGTCTGGTCGTAGAGCAGCACCGAAACGCCCTTCACCTGGCGCAACTCGCGCTGGACGAGGTCGAGATCGCCGCGATGATGGAACGTCGCGATCGGCGGAAACGTCTTGCGGTCGTATTTGTCGGGTTCGTCGGAGACGACCGCGAGGCGCCCGACGCCTTCGGCATGCACCTGTCGCGCGATCATGTCGGCGGTGAGCCCGCCCTCATGCGGCTGCCCGCCGGTCATGGCGACGGCGTCGTTGTAGAGTATCTTGTAGGTGATGTTGACGCCGGCCGCGAGCGCGAAACGCAGCGCCAGTATGCCCGAATGATTGTAGGTGCCGTCGCCGAGATTCTGGAAGATGTGGTCGCGCTTCGAGAACGGCGCCTGGCCGATCCACTGCGCGCCCTCGCCGCCCATCTGGGTGAAGCCGACCGTATCGCGATCCATCCAGAGCGCCATGAAATGGCAGCCGATGCCGGCGCCCGCGATCGAGCCCTCCGGTACGGTGGTGGACGTGTTGTGCGGACAGCCCGAGCAGAAGAAAGGCGTTCGCGAGCCGATGTCCTTGGTGTCGGCGAGCATCGCCTGGTATTGCTTCAGCCGGCCGACGCGCGCCGCGATTTCCTCGGAAGGCCCGATCACCTTCAGCACCCGTTCCCCGAGCGCGATGGCGATATCGTTGGGGTCGAGCGCTCCCTTGACCGGGAACAGCCAATGTCCGCGCTCGTCCTTCTTGCCGATCACGACTGGCTGCATGGCGGCGCCATAGAGGTCCTCGCGGACCTGCACCTCGATCAGCGAGCGCTTCTCCTCGACGACCACGATCATTTCGAGGCCGCGTGCGAAATCCCTGATATGCTCGATGTCGAGCGGCCACGGACAGCCGACCTTGAACAGCCTGACGCCGATCTCGTTGGCCCGCTCCTCGTCGATGCCGATATCCTCCAGCGCCTGGCGGACGTCCAGATAGCTCTTGCCGACGGTGATGATGCCGATCCTGGCCCCGCTGCCGCCCGAATAGACGATCCGGTTGAGGCCGTTGGCGCGCACGAAGGCTGCCGCGGCCCCGCGCTTGAACTCGTGCAGCCGCGCCTCCTGGCCGAGGAAATCGATCTCGTGACGGATGTTCAGCCCGCCGGGCGGCATGTCGAAGTCG
>JALYWP010000287.1 GCA_030852655.1 Pseudomonadota bacterium
GCTTTGGATAGCGCCGCGCAGGATTTCGGCCTGATAGGCGGAGGTGTTCAGCGTGAAGGCCAGAACCGCGCAGTACCAGGCCTCGCGGAAGAACGGCCACAGGCCGACCGCTTCCAGTTGCGGCCTGAAGGAACCGACGCCGTAGTAGATCAGGAATGTCTGCGCCAGGAGCGGCGTGCCGCGAAAGAAGTAGACGTAGCCGTAGCCGAGCGCCGACAGGATCCTGTTCTTCGACATCCGCGCGTAGGCGACCGGCAGCGATACGATCGCGCCGAGGACCGTCGAGACGACCACCAGCGACATGGTCACCTTCAGGCCGGAGATATAGGTCGGGATGTATTTCTCGAACCAGGCGGGGTTCCAGACGGCCGCCAGATAGGCCAGCATGCCGATACCGGCGAGGATCCAAAGTCCGACCAGAAGGTAGCCGATGACGCGCTCCCGCGGCCAACCGCGCGGCGGCGCGGGCGGAGCCAATTCGACTGCAACCGGGCTGGTGCTCATCGTGCCGGCTCCCGCTCACCGACCGATCGCTCTATCTTGTTGATGCCGAACGAAGAGATGATCGTCAGCACAAGGTAGATCAGGATTGCGAAACTGTAGAAGACAAAGGGCTCGCGCTCGACACGCGCAGCCACGCCCGTCCAGCGCAGAATGTCGTTGAGGCCGATCGCCGAGACGAGCGCGGTATCCTTGAGAAGGATGAGCCACAGATTGGCGAGGCCGGGCAGTGCAATGCGGATCAACTGCGGCAGCACCACCAGCCGCATCGTCTGCCCCTTGGTCAGACCGATCGCGTAGCCGCCTTCATATTGTCCGCGTGGTATGGCGCGGAAGGCCGACAGGAACACCTCGCTGACATAGGCCGAAAACACGACACCGAGGGCAACCATGCCGGAGATGAAGCTGTTTATGTCGACGGTCGCGCCCGGCTGGATCGTCCGGATCAGCGCCTGGATGCCGATCTGCGCGCCGTAATAGACCAGGAAAAGCGTGACGAGTTCCGGCAGCCCGCGGAAGATGGTCGTGTAGATGTTTCCCGCCAGTCGCAGCGACGGTTCGCTGGATTGCTTGGCAACGGCAACGAAAAAGCCAATCAGCAATCCGAAGGGCAGGGTCGCCGCGGCCAGCGAGACGGTGACGAAGACGCCGTAGGCTATTTCGTCGAGCCATCCTTCAGAGCCCCAACTCAGCAGAGTCCAGATGCTCTTCATCAGGCTGGGCGGCTCCGTTTTCGGCTTTCAGCCAAAACGGGAGGCGGACGCGCTGAGACGACCGCCTCCCAGATCAATCAGCTTTCGGCGCCGTATACGTCGAAGCTGAAGTATTTGTCGTTGATTTCCTTGTATTTTCCGTTGGCGCGGATCGCCTTGATGGCGTCGTTGAACTTGTTGACCAGGTCGGTCTCGCCCTTGCGTATGGCGATGCCGGCGCCGGGGCCGAAGATCTCGACGGGCTGCGGAGAGGGCTGGCCGATGATCTTGCAGCAGGCGCCGTCGGGGGTCTTCAGCCATTCCTCGAGCACGCTGATGTCGTCCTCGACGGCGTCAACACGGCCGTTGGCGAGGTCGAGCAGGAACTCCTGGCTCGAAGGATACCCCTTGATGGTCGAGTCCGTGTAGGTCTGCGAGGCGTAGTTGAAGTGCGTCGTCGAGGTGGCGACGCCGATCGTCTTGCCGGCGAGATCCGCCTTGGTCAGGGTGGCGGGGATCGTCGAGTCCTTTGGACCGGCGATCGCCGAGGGCGTGTTGTAGTACTTGTTGGTGAAGTCGACCTTTTCGGCGCGTTCCGGCGTGATCGACATGGATGCGATGATCGCGTCGAACTTGCCGGCCTGCAGGGCCGGGATGATACCGTCCCAATCCTGCGTGACGAACTCGCAGGTCACCTTCATCTCGGCGCAGAGCGCGTTGGCGATATCGATGTCGAAGCCTTCGAGCTTGCCGTCGGGGGTCAGGTTGTTGAAGGGCGGGTAGGCGCCCTCCGTGCCGATCTTCAGCGCCGTCTGCGAGGCGCCGGGGGCTGCCGGTGCAGCGCCCTGCGTATCCGGAGCAGGTGCGGCTGGAGCGGGTGCCGGTTCGGCCGGAGCGGGGGCGGGCTCTGCGGGTGCAGGAGCGGGCTCGGCGGGCGCAGGTGCTGGCTCGGCCGGGGCCGGAGCTGGTTCAGCGGGCGCGGCCGGAGCGGGCGCCGGTTCGGCGGGCTTTTCTTCCTGCGAGCAGGCGGCGAGCGTCAGCGCAAGTGCCGCGGCAGAAGCCGCCAGCGTCAAGCGTTTCATCGTAAACATCTAAGACCCCTCTATGTCTCTGTTGTCCCGGCCGACCGCCGGCGACCTCGGCGGCGGCTCCTGCCGCGCCAGTAGCCGATAATCCGTCTCTTTTCCGAAAAAAAGCAATCCCAAACCATCGGTGCCGAACAAAGATATTGCGTCTTTGCCGGCGCTTTGGACAAAATCTACGTAAAAGGCAGCGACCGGCGCGGCACGGCTTGCAACTACCCGCCGGACAGGCCGGTTGTGCGTTCGACGAAATCAGCGATGGCGGCAATGTCGTCGAGGCGGAATGTCGGCAGCGCTTCGCCCGCGACCGGCGCATCAGACGCGATCGCCACGATCGTCGAGTCGCCCGCGCTGAGCGGAGCGGTATCCCTGGAGCCGATCCGCCGCGTTTCGATCTTCTGGTGGCTCTCCCGCTTGTAGCCCTCGATCAGTACCAGATCGCAGGGCGCCAGCCGCTCCAGCACCATCGCCAGGGTCGGTTCGTCCTCGTCGCGCAATTCGTGCATCAAGGCCCAGCGCCGCCCGGAAACGATTGCGACCTCGCTCGCGCCGGCCTGCCGGTGCCGGAAGCTGTCGGTGCCTTCCATGTCGACGTCGAAGTCGTGATGCGCGTGCTTGACGGTCGAAACCTTCCAGCCGCGCCGGCCAAGCTCCGTGACCAGCCTTTCGGTGAGCGTGGTCTTGCCGGAATTCTTCCAGCCGGTGATGCCGAAAATGCGCTGCGTCATGGCTTCTTGCCCTGCACGAAAGTTCTGGCCGCGGCAAGGTCTCCCAGGTGCGTCGACGCCTGTGGGTGCGTCGCGGGCCGGCTCATCGGTCCTGCCCCTCGCGGCGCGCCACATGGATCAGGTAGAGCGTCGAGGCTGCCGCCGCGGCCGAGGACAGGAACATCACCCAGAGCAGCGGGAAGGGGCCGGTTTGCGGCGTCAGCAGCGCGCCCGCGACGACCGACAGGGCGGCACCGCCGCCGACCTGCATGGCGCCGCCGAGCCCGGAGGCCGAGCCTGCCAGATGCGGTTTGACGCTGACCATGCCGGCATTGGCGCTGGGCAATGTGAGTCCGTTGCCGACGCCGGTGAAGAAGACAGGGCCGAACAGCGACAGCGGATGATGGATGCCGGCACTGAACAGCAAGATCGCCAGCGCCATGCCAGAGGCAGCGACGATGTTTCCCGACATCATCATGCGATTGATCCCGTGGACCTGCGCGAAACGCCCCGACAGGAAATTGCCGAGCATGTAGCCGAGCGAGATGATGCCGAAGTAGAAGCCATATTCCGACGGCGTCAGATGAAGCATGTCGGAGGCCACGTAAGGTCCGCCGCCGATGAAGGCGAAGAAGGCGCCGCTGGTGAATGTCGCCGTCAGTGCATAGCCCCAGAAGTGAGGCGATCCGAACAGTTCGGGATAGGCCCGAAACTGCGCCGCCAAGCTGTCCGACCTGTTGCGGTTGGTTTCGCCGAGATCGACGATGACCACGACAAACGCCACCATGCCGAAGACGAGCGTCAGCCAGAAACCGGACTGCCAGCCGTAGAGTTCGTCGAGAAAGCCGCCGACCATCGGGCCGACCATGGGCACGATGCTCATGCCCATGGTGATGTAGCCGATCTGGCTGGCCGCCTCGGCGGTGCCCACCGTGTCGCGCACGACCGCCCTGGCGATCACCATGCCGGCCGAGGAGAAGGCCTGCAGCAGCCGGCAGGCGAGCAGCGCCTCGACCGTCGGCGCGTAGACCGCTGCGAGCGTGCCGACCAGGAAGAGCCCGAAGCAGGCGAGCATGACCGGCCGGCGGCCGAAGCGGTCCGACGCCGGGCCGATGAAGAGTTGCAGTACCGCCGTCGCGGCCAGATAGAGGGACACTGCAAGCTGCATGACGGCGTAGTCGGTGTCGAAATGCCTCGCCATGCCGGGCAGCGACGGCAGGAAGATGTTCATGGCCAGCGGGCCGATTGCCGCGGCCATCACCAGCGTCACCAGGTGCGGCGCGGCGCGTCCGGTAGTCATCACAGCCCTTCCGGCGCCATGCTCGGTCCGACGCTTTCGGCCGCCGCCTTCGAGCGGCCCACGACTCGTTCGCGGTAGAGCATGTAGAGGCCCGATACGACGATGATCGCCGAACCGAGGATCATCGCCAGGTCGGGAACGTCGCCGAAGAGCAGGAAACCGATCAGGATCGAAAACAGCAATCCGGTGTAGCGGAACGGCGCGACGAAGGAGATTTCTCCGGTGCGCATGGCGACGATGATGAACTGGTAGCCGACGAGCAGCAATCCCGCCGCACAGGCGAGCATGAGCAGGTCGGATGCGCCGGGCGGCGTCCATCCGCCCATGGGCTGGACGAGAAACACGCCACTGATCGTGACTGCGAGCGCGGTCGTCGTGGAGATCAGCAGCGTCGGTATGTGTTCGGGGATGCGCCGTGTCGCGAGGTCGCGCATCGTGCAGAAGCCGACGCAGGCGAGAGCCACCAGCGAATAGGCGCTGAAACCTTCGAGCCCCGGCCTGACTATGATCGCCACCCCGGCAAAGCCTGCCGCGATGGACATCCAGCGGCGCCAGCCGACCGCCTCGCCATAGATCAGCGCCGCCCCCATGGTGACGGCGAGCGGCAGCGCCTGAAGGACGGCCGACACATTGGCGATCGGCAATTGCGCCAGCGCGATCAGGAAGGTGACGGTCGCAAACGCCTCGCCGGCGACCCGAACGACCACCATCGGTTGCAAAGCGAGGCGCAGATTGGCGAGCGCGCCCTGGTGCCAGGCAAGCGCGGCGATGAACAGTGTGGCGAAAGTGCCGCGCAGGAACATGACCTGGCCCATGTTCATGGTTTCCGACATGTGTTTCGTGATGCCGTCATTGACCGTGAAGCCGGCCATGGACACGGTCATGAACAGCGCGGCGCGCATGTTGGGCGAGAGCGGCAAGGGGGGCAATCCGTCGTTGCGAAGCCCGGGATGTATCAGGCGCAGATCATAGCGCAAACGGAAAGCTTTGGGCCAATCGTTGCCCGCTGGGCGTCAGCCGCCGGTTACGCTCATGTGGCGGGAGACGGATGGCCGGCTGGTGCGCCGGTCGATGATGAAATCGTGACCCTTCGGCTTGCGGCCGATGGCCTCGTCGATGGCGTCGGACAGCAACTCGTTGCCCTCGGATGCCCTGAGCGGCGCGCGCAGGTCGGCCGCGTCTTCCTGGCCGAGGCACATGTAGAGCGTTCCGGTGCAGGTCAGCCGCACGCGGTTGCAGCTTTCGCAGAAATTATGCGTCATCGGGGTGATGAAGCCGAGTCGGCCGCCCGTTTCCTTCACGTCGACATAACGCGCCGGGCCGCCGGTCTTGTAGGGGATGTCTGTCAGCGTGAACTGGCGCTCCAACTGTGCCCTCAGCTGCGACAGCGGCAGGTACTGGTCGGTCCGGTCGACGTCGATCTCGCCCATGGGCATCGTTTCGATGACCGTCAGGTCGATGCCGCGCCCATGCGCCCAGCGCATGAGATCGGGTATCTCGTGATCGTTGAAGCCTTTCAGCGCGACCGCATTGAGCTTGAGCTTCAGTCCGGCGGCCAGCGCCGCGTCGATGCCGTCCATGACCTTGGCGAGGTTGCCCCAGCGGGTGATCGCGTGGAACTTGTCGGGGTCGAGCGTATCCAGCGAAACGTTGATGCGCTTCACCCCGGCATCCGCCAGTTCGCCTGCGAATCTGGCAAGCTGCGAGCCGTTCGTCGTCAGCGTCAGCTCCTCCAGCGCGCCGCTCGCCAGATGGCGCGAGAGTTCGCGCACCAGGTGCATGATGTTCTTGCGCACCAGCGGTTCGCCGCCGGTCAGCCTCAGCTTCTTCACACCCTTCTCGATGAAGACGGTGCAGAGCCGGTCGAGTTCCTCGAGCGACAGCAGATCCTTCTTCGGCAGGAAGGCCATGTCCTCGGCCATGCAATAGGTGCAGCGGAAATCACAACGATCCGTGACTGAGACGCGCAGGTAAGTGATTGCGCGACCGAACGGGTCGATCATGTTCGTTGCTGCATTCATGCCCTTTGCCCGCATCCCGTTTGCTTGGGGGGCGCGCCGCGCCTGGATCGTTATATACAGCCATCTGATACGATCTGGCCATCGGTTCAAGTGGTTGGCCGTTCTCTTCGCGACACTCGGGTCGAAATGCTCTTGGCATACTACATCGTCCGTAGTACGGTAAGCGATGATAAAATCCTGGGCGAACAGTTCGACACGCCGTTTCGCCCTTGATGGCAAGTCCAAATTCTCCGGCCTCGATCAGGACAAGGCCTTGGAACTGCTGGTGGTCCTTGACGCGGCAACTTCGCTGAGCGACCTCAGTCCTTTGCGATCGGTTGGCTTGCACAAGCTCTCCGGCGATCGAAAGGGGATTTGGGCGATGACAATAAATGGTCCATGGCGTCTTTGCTTCCGATTCGAGGATGGCAGTGCCTTGGACGTAGAAATAGTCGACTACCACTGAGGTGAGACATGCTTCCAATTCATCCCGGCCGTATTCTGAGGCGCGAACTCGAGGCGCGCGAACTGTCGGCAAACCGTTTGGCGCTGGCGCTCAGGCTCCCGTCCGGCCGGATTACGGATATCCTCAACGGCAAGCGGGGTATCTCTCCCGAAACGGCGTTGCGACTTGGCCGTTACTTTGGCAACAGCGCACGCTTCTGGATGAATTTGCAAACCAGTTACGAGTTGGCGGTCGCGGAACGTACAATCGGCGAGCGCGTCATTGCAGAAGTGGCGCCTGATGCCGCATGAGGGGAAAATGAACGCGCCCAAGGAATTGCGGGTCTCCAAGGATCGGCGCACGCTGACGGTCACCTATCACGACCACGAGCCGTTCGAACTGTCCGCCGAGCTTTTGCGGGTGGCTTCCCCCTCCGCCGAAGTGCAGGGGCACTCGCCCGAGCAGCGCGTCACGGTGCCCGGGAAGCGCAACGTCGCGATCTCCAGGATCGAGCCGGTCGGCAACTACGCCGTGCGCATCGTCTTCGACGACTTCCACGATACCGGCCTCTTCACCTGGAACTATCTGCACAGGCTCGGCCACGACAAGGACGAGGTCTGGGCCGCCTATCTCGCCTCGCTCGAGGAAAAAGGCATGTCGCGCGGCTAAGTCGTTCATGCACCAGACGCTCACCTTGATGTGACAGGGCATCGGTAACAAGTCTGGCCGGTCGAGCGTATATTGCGGCACAACCGGAACCGCCGCATGACGCCCTGGACCGACCGATCGGGAAAATTCTCGCCGCTGAAGGCGATAGTGCTCGGCGGCGCCTGCCTGCCGGCGCTGTGGCTGGCATGGGCGGCGTTCTCCGGCGCGCTGGCGGCGGCCGCGCCGCCCGGTCCGCTCGGCGCGCGTCCGATCACCGAGGCGATCCACCAGACCGGCGACTGGGCGATCCGCTTCCTGATGATGTCGCTTGCCGTGACGCCGCTTCGACGCATCGCCAACTGGCCGAAGCTGATCCTGGTGCGGCGCATGCTGGGCGTGACCGCGCTGTTCTACGCGCTGGCGCACCTCACGCTCTACACAATCGACCTCAAGCTCGATCTCCTGCGAGTCGCCTCGGAGATCGTGTCGCGCT
>JALYWP010000293.1 GCA_030852655.1 Pseudomonadota bacterium
CGCCGAAAAATACCGCGAATACAATGATATGGTTTGAAATTATTGAAACGAAAAACTCGCGGATTGCCGTAAACGAAATCTATCCACGCAAGCCGGCTGTCTTTGCTCCGCATTCGATGTTGCCCCCCAGCACGCTACGCGTGCCACTCTCCCGTAAGGTCGGGGCAATCGCATATTGCTTCGCGAGCAACCGCCCCCACTCCGTCGCCTTCGGCGAGCCACCTCTCCCCCACTTCGTGGGGTAGAGGAAAGGCGCCAAGCGGTGCCGCTGGCTTTCCTCTCCCCGTTGATCGGCGGCGAGGTGGTTTGCGAAGCAAACGGAGTGGGCGTCGACTTAGCCGTTCGCCACGGTCAGCGCGCGTTCCAGCTTCGACAGGCCCTCCCCGAGATGCTCGTCCGAAATCGTAAGCGGCATCAGGATGCGGATCGTGTTGGCGTGGACGCCGCAGGAAAGCAGCACAAGGCCCTCGGCAAGCGCGGCGTTGGTGACGCGCTTGGTGGCTTCGGCGTCGGGTTCCTCGCCGCCGCGCGTCTTGACCACGTCGAAGGCGATCATGGCGCCGGGGCCGCGGATGGCCGACATCGCCACAGTGTCGTTGCGCTGCGACATGCGCTGCAATTCGCCCTTGATCCTGTCACCGAGCGTGTTGGCCCGATCGAGAAGCTTCTCTTCCGCGATCACGTCGAGCACGGCGAGTGCTGCCGCGCAGGCAAGCGGGCTGCCGGCATAGGTGCCGCCAAGGCCACCGGGCTCCGGCGCGTCCATGACCGACGCCTTGCCGACGACGCCCGACAGCGGGAAGCCGCCGGCGAGCGACTTGGCGATGGTGATCATGTCGGGTTCGACGCCGGAATTCTCGATGCCGAACATCCTGCCCGTCCGCGCAAAGCCGGTCTGCACCTCGTCGGCGATCAACAGGATGCCGTGCTGGTCGCAGATCGAGCGCAGGCCTTCCAGAAGTTCGGTCGGCGCGGGATGGAAGCCGCCCTCGCCCTGCACGGGCTCGATGATGATCGCCGCGACATTGACCGGGTCGACGTCGGCGCGGAAGAGATAGTCGATGGCGCGCAGCGAATCGGCCACCGTGACGCCGAACTGCGGCACCGGGAACGGCACGTGCCAGACGCCCGCCGGCATCGGACCGAACTTCTTCTTGTAGGGCGCAACCTTGCCGGTCAGCGCGCTGGTCATCAGCGTGCGGCCGTGGAAGGCGCCGGAGAAGGCGATGATATTGGTGCGGCCGGTCGCGGCGCGGGCGATCTTGACCGCGTTCTCGACGGCCTCGGCGCCGGTCGAAAACAGGATCGACTTGGCCGGGCCGGAGAAGGGCGCGATCTCGTTCAGGCGCTCGCAGAGTTCGATATAGGGTTCGTAGGGCACGATCTGGAAGGCGGTGTGGGTGAAGGCGTCGATTTGCTTCTTCACCGCAGCGATCACCTTGGGATGGCGGTGGCCCGTGTTGAGCACGGCGATGCCGCCGGCGAAATCGATGAAACGCTTGCCGTCCCTGTCCCAAAGCTCGGAGCCTTCGGCGCGCTCGGCGAAGACCGGATAGGCGGTGGCGACACCGCGCGGAATGGCCGCCGTCCGCCGGGCCTGCAGCGCTGCATTGCTTGACATGGGAACCCCTCTGCTAATTGCCAGTGGCGCGCATTCTACAGGGGCCTGCAGGCAAACGATACGACGATCGATTGCGCCAGCGGGTTCACACGAACGGCTTGGCGACCGCGAACTTTCTCGGCACCAGCCGCTCCAGATAGGCCATGCCCTTGGGAGTGAGCCCCGTACCTTCGGCGTCGAGATAGTCGTCGGGCATGTGGCGGGTCTTGGCGGCGACCGATGACAGCGGCACGATCTTCATGACGGTCTTCTGACCGTCATGTTGCAAGGCGACGGAGCCGCCGCCTTGTGCAGCCGCCTCGACGGCATGGACGCCGGCGTGGAAGGCTTCCTGGCTGTCGACCGCGTTGATGGCGCCGACATAGCCGCGCGGCATGTATCCGAGCGCATCGACGCGGGCGCGTTTCCCCGGCAGGCCTTCGGCCAGCGCATGCTCGAAGGCGCGGTTCAGGTCGCTGCCCGACAGCTTGACGTTGCCGTGCGCATCGCGCTCGACCCTGTCTGGCCCGACGATGCTTTCGACCAGCGACGTGCCGTCGCCGGTCTGTACGCCTTCCGAGACGGCAACGACGCAGCGCTTGTGTCTGTCCAGCGTGCGCTTCACGTCGTCGATGAAGCGCTTCACGGAGAATGCGCGCTCCGGCACGTAGATCAGATGCGGGCCGCTTTCCTCGTC
>JALYWP010000295.1 GCA_030852655.1 Pseudomonadota bacterium
AACCCATATCGAACTGACCGGACTGGTCATCGACGGCGCCGGCCGCTGGATCGGCGATCATGCGCGCGGCATCGTCGATTTCAGCCGCGTCGAACATGCCGTCATCGACAACTGCCGGATCGCCGGCAGCGGCAAATACGCCATTGCCTTCGAGAATGTTGGCGGCCGCATCGAACGGTCGACCGTCTCCGGCGCCTCCGACGCCGGCATCTATTCGGTCGGTGCGACCGGGTTAGCCATCACGGGCAACACCGTATCGGATTGCGGCAACGGCGGCATCCTCGTCCACCGCCGGCAGGCGGGTGACGATGGCACGATCGTGTCTGGCAACCGCGTCGAGCGAATAGGCGCGCGCAGCGGCGGCACGGGCCAGTACGGTAACGGCATCAACGTCTTTCGCGCCGACAAGGTCGTGGTTTCCGGGAACGTCGTCTCTGACTGCGCCTTTTCCGCCGTCCGCGCAAACAGCGCGAGCGACCTCCAAATATCAGGCAATACCTGTTCGCGCTCCGGCGAGACCGCGCTCTATGCCGAGTTTTCCTTCCAAGGCGCCGTGATCAGCGGCAACATCGTCGATGGCGCGGCCAACGGCATATCGATCGTCAATTTCGACCGAGGCGGACGCATGGCCGCCTGCTCCGGCAACATCGTGCGCAACCTCTCGACCGAGGGCCCCTACCCCGCCAACGCGCCCGGCTTCGGCGTGGGCATCACGGTAGAGGCCGACACGACCGTAACAGGAAACATGGTCGAGAACGCGCCTCTCTACGGAATCAAGATCGGCTGGGGTCCGTACATGCGCAACGTGGTGGCAACCGGCAATGTGGTCAGTGATGCCGGCACCGGAATCGCCGTGACCGTCGTCGAGGGGGCAGGCCCGGCGGTGATCTCGGGCAATGTGATTTCCGAAGCTCGCAGGGGCGCGATCCTCGGCTATCGTTGGACGGAGGCCGTCACCGCCGACATGGCCGTCGAGGGGAATGCCGCCTACGCCCACCTCACGGTCGAGCGCAACCATGTGAGTTGAGCCCGGTCGGCCTAGCCGGTCAGTGCTGCGGTCGGCCGCAGCCGTCCGACCGTCAGGCTCTTGCGGCTCGGTATGGTCGGTCGAGCGAGTTGGTCAAGGCTGGTCGAAAGCGCCTCGTCCGATCTCAGCAGCCTCGCCAGCACGGAAGCGACCATCGCTTCCGCGGCTCGGCCTGCGCCGTCATCGCATTTAAGCGCGATGCCGAGACCCAACTCCGGTAGTGCCGCGCAGTAAACGCCTTCCGCGCCGGTCTTGACGAAGATCCTGCCGGGTGCTGCCTGCATCAGCGACAAGTCTGCCGCATCCGATCCGGAGACCAAGAAGGGCTCCGCCATGCAGGCGGAAAGCAGCCGCTTTGCCGCCCTCGCCCGGCCTGCCGAAAGCCGCGTGCCCGTCGCCATCCTGGCGAAGCCGAGCGCAAGATTTTTAATCGGGACAGCGTAGGTCGGGATAGAGCAACCGTCGACGGCGCTGATGGAGGCGTCATGCGGCGCGCCCGTCACATCCTCCATGACCTCGCGGATTGCCGCCTGATAGGGATGTTCGAACCGGACATAGCCGCGGTGCGCGAGGCCGATGTGCCGGCAAGTGCACAGGAAGCCGGCATGCTTGCCCGAACAGTTGTTGTGCAACTGGGAGGGCGATCGTCCCGACCTCGCCAGCGCAACCGTCGCATCGTGACTGCCAGGCCAGTGCGACCCGCACTCCAGCGCGTCCTCATCGAGGCCGGCGGTCACCAGCATCGATCGCGCAAGCTCGACATGCGGAGCTTCACCCTTGTGCGAGGCGCAGGCGAGCGCCAGTTCCCTGTTGCCGAAACCCAGCGCATCGGCAGCCCCGCTCTCGACCAGCGGCAGCGCCTGCATCGCCTTGACCGCCGAGCGCGGGAAGACAGGCCGTGAAACGTCGCCTATCTCCAGCAGAGATTTGCCCGCTTCGTCGCAAACAACGACCGCGCCGCGATGTGCGCTTTCGACCTGTTCGCCGCGCAATATCTCGACAAGAACGGGGTTGGACATGGCGTCACCTACTGGTCGAATGCTTCGAACAAAGCGCGGCGCAGTCCCTGATCCGGCATGCCATTCGCGACATTGGCAAACAATATGTCGTCGACCAGCAGCCGGTCGCCCTCGGCCACGAGTTTCAGCCTGTCGGTCCAGCCGGCGTTCGGCGTCTCGGGAAACAGGTAGCTCACCTCGATTTCGACGCGACCGGGCTTGACTTTGCTGTCACCCGGTTCGCAGTCCTCAGCCGCATCGGGGAACGCCTGGTAGGGAATGCCGTCCCCGAAGGGCGGCTTCTCGTCGGGCGTCGCCTTGGCGATGACGTCGCTGCGCGCCTTGGCTTCCTCGATCACCCTGACCAGCGCGGGCGTCAGCAGCGCCAGCGTAGCTGCCTCGTCATCGGCCAGCCTTGCCTTACAGAAAGCCGCCGCGACGGCGTGCGGATCGTCCGCGGCTAGAACATCGCCCGCAAGCAGCAAAACGGCAAGCGGCGCAATCATGAAACGCAATGGCATGAAACATGTCTCCGGCGACGCGCGACCTAACCCATTATCCCCGAGGAGAGAAACCCGCCATCGACCGAAAGCGTGTGGCCGTTGACGTAGCTCGCCTCGGGCGACAGCAGGAAAGCGACCGCCGCCGCCACCTCGTCGGGCTCGCCGTAGCGGCCCTGCGGTATCTGATGCATCCACAGCCGCCTTTCGTCCGGACCATGCAGTTTCGATACCATCGGCGTCTCGATCGGTCCGGGCGCCACGCAGTTCACCCTTACGCCGCGATTGCCGAACTCCAGCGCCAACACCTCCGACATCAGCTTCAGCCCGGCCTTCGATGCGCCATAGGCGACGCGACCCCGGTTCGCTCGCATGCCCGAAACGGACGCCATGTTGACGATCGAAAGCGATGCGCCCATGCGCTCCAGCGCCGCGCATGATGTGATGAAGGAGCCGACGAGGTTGACGTCGAGGATTTCGCGGAACAGTTCGGCGCTCGTCTCGTCCGCCGGCAGGTCGCGCACTATGCCGGCCGAATTGACTAGTCCGCCTACAAGACCGAGCCGATCGACGACCTCGTCGAATGCTGCGGCAACCTCATCCTCGTCGGTGACGTCGGCGGCGAGAAAAATCGCGTTCTCGTCTGCGAAGGCGCTTTCCACCGAGACGAGCGCATCGGCGTCGGCATCGACCACGGCGACCGGCCAGCCATCGTCGAGCAGCCGCTTCACCACGGCCATGCCGATGCCGGACGCACCGCCCGTCACGATCGCCGGATGCTTCATTTCACTCTTTCGAGGATCGAGACATAGTTGGCGACCGCGGCGCCGCCCATGTTGAAGATGCCGCCGAGCGTCGCATCCGGCACCTGGATGCCGTCCGCCTCGCCCGTCAGTTGCATGGCCGTCAGCACATGCATCGACACGCCCGTCGCGCCGATCGGGTGTCCCTTGGATTTCAGCCCGCCGGATGGGTTGACCGGCAGCCTGCCATCCATGGCCGTCTGGCCCTCCAACGCCACCCGTGCTCCCTCGCCACTCCTGGCCAGGCCCATCGCCTCATATTCGATCAGTTCGGCGATGGTGAAGCAGTCATGCGTCTCGACGAAGGAGAGATCGTCGAGCGTCGCGCCCGCCCGGTCGAGCGCCTGCGACCACGCCGCCGCGCAGCCCTCGAAGAGCAGGATGTCGCGCTTGGACATGGGCAGGAAGTCCTGCACATGCTCGTTGGCACGGAAGCCTATGGCGCGCGGCATGGCCGTCGCCGTCTCGCTTTCCGCGAGCACCAGCGCGGCCGCGCCGTCCGACACCGGCGAGCAATCGGTCCGCTTCAGCGGCCCCGCCACGAACGGGTTCCTGTCACTTTCCTGCCGGCAGAAATCGAAGCCCAGATCCTTGCGAAGTTGGGCATAAGGGTTGCCAACACCGTTCCGGTGGTTCTTGGCCGCGATCATAGCCAGCGCATCCGACTGGTCGCCATGGCGCTGGAAGTAGGCCTGCGCGATCTTGCCGAATACGCCGGCGAAGCCGGCCGGCGTATCGCCGTCCTCCGGCAGGTAGGATGCCTTGAGCAGGTTCTTGCCGATCTCGGGGCCTGGCGTGGCAGTCATCTGCTCCGCACCGACCACCAGCACGATGCGCGCCGCGCCGGCATCGATCGCGCGTATGCCCTGCCTAACCGCGGCCGATCCGGTCGCGCAAGCGTTCTCGACGCGCGTCGCCGGCTTGAATCGCAGCCGATCATCCGCTTGCAGCACGAGGCTCGCGGTAAAATCCTGCGGCGAGAAACCTGCATTGAAATGCCCGAGAACGATCTCGTCCACGTCCTCCGGACCGATGCCGGCATGTTCGATCGCCTCTGCCGCGACCTTGGTGATCAGGCTTTCGAGCGTTTCGCCCTCGAGCTTGCCGAAGCGCGAATGCGCCCAGCCGACGATGCAGGCCGTCATCTTTCTCTCCAGGCGCCGGGATGCTTGCGACGCCGATGCCAAAATGGACGCGCAGGCGCGCCTCGTAAAGGCGCAGACCCTGAAAAGTGCGGCCGGTTTTCGACAAGCTTAGCCAAGGAGTCCCTCTCGACGCCGTCCGGCGGATTTTTGTTGATTGACCAGTCAATAAAAAATAACTTTGTTGGCAGGAGATTTCGTATGCCCAAAGTCGGAATGGAACCACTGCGCCGCAGGGCGCTGATCGACGCGACGATCTCGGCGATCGGCGAGCGCGGCTCGCTGGATGTGACGATGTCCGAGATCGCCGGGCGCGCCGGCGTTTCGTCGGCGCTGGCGCATCATTATTTCGGCGCCAAGGACGAGTTGTTGCAGGCGACGATGCGGCATCTGCTCACCGAGTTGAGCGCCGACACGAGGCAAGCACTCGCTGCGACAGAGACCCCACGCGAGCGCGTTTCTGCCGTCATCGCCGTCAGTTTCTCCGACAAGCAGTTCCAGCCGGAAACTATCGCCGCCTGGCTCTCCTTCTATGTCGAGGCGCAGAAGACGACGGCTTTGCGACGGCTGTTGCGTATCTATGCCCGCCGGCTCCATTCCAACCTGATGAGCGGGCTCTCGCAGTTGATGCCTCGCGCCGATGCCGATCTCGCCGCCGAAGGCATCGCCGCGCTGATCGACGGGCTCTACATTCGCCGCGCGCTGAAGGAGGGGGCTCCCAACGCAACGAGCGCCATCGCGCTCGTCGAAGATTATGTCGAAAGCAGGCTGTCCGGCTTCGGCGACAGCAGACGTGTTTCCTGAGGCCAATGGCATGTCAGTTGTCATTCCGACCCTCGACCATCTCAAGCGCGCCTATTCCGTCACGTCGCAGGCGACGCAGATCACGCTGCATCGCTTTCAGCCCTCCTCGACGGCAAGGCGGACGTCAGGGGCAAAACCGTCATCGTCATCGCCAGCGGCGGCAATGTCGCACTCGCCGACTTCATGAGGCACGTCGAAAATGCTTGAGGCGGATTTCGTTGTCATAGGTTCGGGCTCGGCCGGCTCCGCCCTCGCCTACCGGCTGTCGGAGGACGGCAAGCACTCGGTCATCGTCATCGAATATGGCGGCAGCGATTTCGGGCCGCTGATCCAGATGCCGTCGGCGCTGTCTATCCCGCTCAACATGAGCCGCTACGATTGGGGATTTTCCAGCGAGCCCGAGCCCCATCTCGGCGGCCGCATGCTGGCCACCCCGCGCGGCAAGGTACTCGGCGGATCTTCCTCCATCAACGGCATGGTCTATGTGCGTGGTCATGCGCGCGATTTCGACCATTGGTCCGAGCAGGGCGCGGCCGGCTGGGCCTTTGCCGACGTGCTCCCCTATTTCAAGCGCATGGAGCACGCCAAGGGTGGCGAGGACGGCTGGCGGGGAACCGACGGGCCGCTGCACGTCCAGCGCGGGCCACGCCGCAATCCGCTTTATTCCGCATTCGTCGAGGCCGGCAAACAGGCGGGCTTCGAACTGACCGACGATTACAACGGCGCCAAGCAGGAAGGCTTTGGCGCAATGGAACAGACGATCCATCTCGGCCGCCGCTGGTCTGCCGCCAACGCCTATCTCAGGCCCGCGCTCCGGCGCAAAAACGTGCGTCTCGTCAGTGGCTTCGCCCGGCGCGTGATCATCGAGAACCAACGCGCGATCGGAGTCGAGATCGAAGCTCGCAAAAAGATTCAAGTCGTTAAGGCAAGACGCGAGGTCATTGTCGCGGCCTCGGCCGTCAACTCGCCAAAAATCCTCATGCTTTCGGGCATCGGGCCTGCGGAAGAGTTGAAGCGTCACGGCGTCGACGTGGTCGCCGACCGTCCCGGTGTCGGACGCAATCTGCAGGACCATCTGGAACTGTACATCCAGCAGGAGTCGATCAAGCCGATCACTCTATATTCCGTCTTCAATCCGATCTCGAAGGCGCTGATCGGCGCCGAATGGCTGTTCTTCAAGACCGGGCTCGGCGCCACCAATCACTTCGAGGCGGCCGCTTTCGTCCGCTCCGCCCCGGGCGTCGAATATCCCGACATCCAGTATCATTTCATTCCCGCCGCCGTGCGCTACGACGGCAAGGCCGCCGCCAAGTCGCACGGCTTCCAGGCACATGTCGGGCCGATGCGCTCCAAATCCCGCGGCACCGTCACGCTGCGCTCGCCAGACCCATGGGCGAAACCGGAGATCCGCTTCAATTACATGTCTCATCCGGACGACTGGCGCGACTTCCGCCATTGCATCCGGCTCACACGCGAGATTTTCAGCCAGGCGGCGTTCGACCCCTATCGCGGTCGCGAAATCTCGCCCGGCAGCCAGGTTCAGAGCGACGACGAGCTCGACGATTTCATCCGCCAGCACGCGGAGAGCGCCTATCATCCCTGCGGCACCTGCAAGATGGGCAGCCTGTCCGACCCTTTGAGCGTCGTCGACCCGGAATGCCGCGTCATCGGCATCGATGGACTGCGGGTCGCCGATTCCTCGATCTTCCCGCGCGTAACCAACGGCAACCTCAACGGTCCCTCGATCATGACCGGCGAGAAGGCCGCCGACCATATCCTCGGCCGCACGCCACTGCCACCGTCCAACCAGGAACCGTGGATCAATCCTGACTGGCAGACAAGCGACCGCTAAAGCATGCTACAGAGGTCCGATCCGGCCGAAGGAAACCTCCAATGAAAGCCCAGCCGAAGGCATCGCATTACATCAATGGCAGCTTCGTCGACGACGAGCGCGGCGCGCCCATCCCGGTCGTCTATCCGGCGACAGCCGAGACGATCGCCACGGTCCACTCCGCGACCGAGAACATCATCGAGCTTGTCATCGAGGCCGCGCGAGAGGCGCAGCCCGCCTGGGCGAGGCTGAAACCCGTCGAGCGCGGCCGCATCCTGCGTCGCGCCGCCGACATATTACGCGACCGCAACGCCGAGCTTGCCCGGCTCGAAACCATCGACACCGGCAAGGCAATCCAGGAAACACTCGTTGCCGATCCGGCTTCCGCCGCCGACGCCCTCGAATATTTCGGCGGCGCGGTCGCTAGCTACAATGGCGACTATGTAGATTTCGGCGGTCCCTTCGCCTACACGCGGCGCGAGGCGCTCGGCGTCTGCGTCGGTATAGGCGCGTGGAACTATCCGATCCAGGGTGCGGCCTGGAAGTCGGCCCCGGCGCTCGCCATGGGCAATGCCATGGTGTTCAAGCCGTCGGAGAACACACCGCTTTCGGCACTTGCGCTCGCCGAGATATATACCGAAGCCGGCCTGCCAAGCGGGCTCTTCAATGTCGTCCAGGGCTTTGGCGACGTGGGCGCCGCGCTCGCCGGCCATCCGGTCGTCGCCAAGGTTTCGCTCACCGGCTCGGTACCGACCGGCCGCAAGGTGCTCGGCCTCGCCGGCTCCTTGATGAAGCAAGCGACGATGGAACTTGGCGGCAAGTCGCCGCTCATCATCTTCGACGATGCCGATCTCGAGAACGCGGTCGGCGGCGCCATGCTCGCCAATTTCTACTCCACCGGCCAGGTCTGCTCGAACGGCACGCGTGTCTTCGTGCAGAACGGCCTGCACGATCGTTTCATCGACCGCCTGACCGAGCGAACCAAAGCGATCCGCATGGGCGATCCACTCGACCCCGACACACAGATGGGACCGCTCATCAACAAGGCGCAGCACGAGAAAGTGCTCTCCTATATCGAGATCGGCAGGCAGGAGGGCGCGACGCTGCACCATGGCGGCGCCGTGCCGTCGCTGCAGGGTTTCGAGGCTGGCTTCTTCGTAGAGCCGACCATCTTCACCGCGGTCACCGACGACATGCGCATAGCCCGCGAGGAAATCTTCGGACCGGTCATGTCGGTGCTGAAATTCGATGCCGAGGACGAAGTGGTCGCCCGCGCCAACGACACCGAATTCGGTCTCTCTGCCGGCGTCTTCACCCGCGACCTGCCGCGCGCCCACCGGGTCATCGCCGACCTCCAGGCCGGCACCTGCTGGATCAACCACTACAATCTCGCGCCGGTCGAGATCCCCTTCGGGGGCTTCAAGCAGTCGGGCATCGGCCGTGAGAATTCGCTGGCCGCGCTCGACCATTATTCGCAGCTGAAATCGGTCTATGTCGAGACGGGAGACGTGTTGAGCCCTTATTGAGGCGCGTCAGCCGTTCCATCCAGATACTGCGTCAGCGCGCTGACGAGATGGTAGAAAATGCTGGCAGGCACTTCCTTCGCCAGCGAACGGCCGCGCTCGTCGATCCGATCGATCCAGAGCCCGGTCGGCGCTGGATCTATATGCCAGCGGAACAGTCGCCCGACGCGCGCCTCGACCTCCGGCTTGAGGTCGGGTCCGCCGCTCCCGTCGAGCGCCAGCGCTGCCTTGATCGCCTCGGTCTGCGGCCAACTGCGCGATATGCGGTCCAGCGGCAACCCTTGCCGCGACACCGCGCCATAGGCCAATCCCGTCGCACGGTTCAGCCCGTTGGCGACCGCCGACGCGTAGAGTTTGCGTGCATAGGCCGTCATCTCGGATTGGCCGCTCTTCTGCGCATAATCGACGAGCAGCGAGGCCCATTCGAAATGATGACCGGGTTCGGTCCAGGTACCCGCCTCTCCGGGTTCCGGCTTCCAGCTGCCGTCGAAGAACTCGCCGAGCGTCCAGCTTTCGGCGTCGAAGAAGTGCCGCTTGAACAGCTCGATGATGCGCTCGGCCCGACCGAGGTGCGCCGCGTCGCCGGTCACCGAATGCCAGGCGAGGAACGCTTCCAAAAGATGCATGTGCGGGTTGGAGCGGCGTAGCGCCGCCCGCACCGGTGTTTCCAGATAGCCGCCAGCTTCGCCGTCCAGCAGGTGCCTGTCGAGAAACGCAAACGTTTCCTCGCCGAGTCGCAGCGCATCCGGATTGCCGCAAAGATGCGCCCAGGCGAGCGCCAGGAGCACGCAGGAATGGTCGTACGCATCCTCGACCGGATCGGCGACGCTACCGTCGACATTGAGCGTGCGCACCCAACCGCCGCGCTGCGTACGTCCGTTGCGCCTCATGAACTCCAGCCCATGTGCGATCAGCCGGTCCGCCGGCCCCTCCCAGCCGCGCGCCATGGCGACGCCGAAGGCATAGACCTGGCGCGCCATGGTGCGCATGCGCTTGGGCTTCATCAGCGAAGCCCCGTCGAAGCCCAGGGCCTCGTGGAAGCCGCCATGGCGCTCGTCGACGCCGGCCGTGGACCACAGCGGAAGCGTCTCCTCGAACAGCCAGTGCGAGACCCGCCGCCGCCAGGCGCCGGGCAGCAGCACCCGGTCGTGGGACGGCGTGAACT
>JALYWP010000312.1 GCA_030852655.1 Pseudomonadota bacterium
CGATCGCGCGTATGTGCCTGTCGGCTGCGACTGTCTCCAGCACCTCGATTGCGTTGCCGTCGAGCTTTCTTACATTCTCCTGGATGGCGATCGTGTCGGCGCCGTCGGGCACAGGTGCGCCGGTGAAGATGCGCACGGCCTCGCCCTTGCCGACAGTACCAGGAAACAGGCGGCCCGCCGCCGCCGTGCCGGTGATGGTCAGCCGCGCCGGCACCTGCGCCACGTCCGCGGCGCGCACGGCATAGCCGTCCATGGCCGAAGCCGCGAAGGGTGGTTGCGTGCGCAGTGCCTTGATAGGCCCGGCCAGCACGCGGCCGGCCGCCTCGGCGAGCGGCACGATTTCCGCATCGCCCGGCAGCGCGTCTTCAAGCAGGCGCGCTATCGCGTCGTCGACCGGAAGCAGCGCACTCATTCTTCGATCCCCGGGTCCTCGCCGATATCGGCATCGACCCTGTAGTCGCCCGACTTGCCGCCGGTCTTTTCGACAAGCCTGACGCCGGAGATGACCATGCCGCGGTCGACCGCCTTGGCCATGTCATAGATGGTCAGGCAGGCAACGGAAGCTGCCGTCAGCGCTTCCATCTCGACGCCGGTCTTGCCGGTCACGCGAGCGAGCGCCGTGACGCGCAGGCCAGGCAGCGCCTCGTCCGGCTCGATGTCGACGGCGACCTTGGTGAGCAGCAGCGGGTGACAGAGCGGGATCAGTTCATGCGTCCGCTTGGCGGCCATGATGCCGGCGATGCGCGCTGCGCCGAGCACATCTCCCTTCTTGGCGTCGCCCGCGAGGATGGTCAGCAGCGTTTCCGCCAGCATCGTCACCGAGCCTTCGGCTACCGCCGTGCGCGTCGTCTCGGCCTTGGCCCCGACATCCACCATATCGGCCTTGCCGTCGGCCTCCAGATGAGTGAGGCGGGCCATTCGATGCTACACCCGCATGGCGGCCGGCACGCCTTGCAGCAGCGCCCTGGTCGCGGCGGCCACGTCCGCCTGCCGCATCAGGCTTTCGCCGACAAGGAAGGTGCCGATGCCGGCGCGCTCCAGCCGCTGGCAATCGCCATGGGTGAAGATGCCGCTCTCGCCGACCAGAAGCCGGTCGTCAGGCACCAGCTTCGCCAGCCGCTCGGACGTTTCGAGGCTCGTCTCGAAGGTCCTGAGATTGCGGTTGTTAATGCCGATCAGTTTCGAGGCCAGTTTCAGCGCCCGCTCGGTTTCTTCTTCGTCATGCACCTCGACCAGCGCGTCCATGCCGAGCTCGTGTGCCGTGTCCTCCAGCGCCTTGGCCGCATCGTCGTCGACGCTCGCCATGATGATGAGGATGGCGTCGGCCCCCCAGGCCCGCGCCTCGTGGACCTGATAGAGCTCGAACATGAAATCCTTGCGCAGCGCCGGCAGCTTCGTCGCCGTGCGCGCTTCGGTCAAAAATTCGGGCGCGCCCTGGAAGGATGGCGCATCCGTCAGCACCGACAGGCAGGCCGCGCCGCCATCCTGATAGGCTCTGGCAAGTGCCGGCGGATCGAAATCGGCACGGATCAGCCCCTTCGACGGGCTCGCCTTCTTTACTTCGGCGATCAGCGCGAAATCGCCGGCCTTGCGCTTCGCTTCGAGCGCCGCGAGAAAGCCGCGCGGCTTGTCGGCGTCGCGCGCTTTCGCCTTGATCTCGGCAAGCGGCAGCCGGGCCTTCGCCGCGGCGATCTCATCGCGCTTGTAGGCTTCGATCTTCCGGAGGATATCAGCCACGCGCCTACCCGTTCGAGATGGTGACGAGCCGGTCGAGGACCTTCGCCGCCTTGCCGCTGTCGATCGCTTGCGCAGCCTTCGCCACGCCGTCTTCGATGGTCTCCGCATTGCCGGCCACGACCAGGCCGGCGCCGGCATTCATCAGAACCGTGTCGCGGTAGGCGCCGGGTGCGCCCTCGAGCAGCAGCCGCAACGCCGCGGCGTTGTATGCCGCATCGCCGCCACGCAGTTCTTCCTTGCGGTAGCGCTTCAGCCCGAGCGCCTCGGGCGTCAATGCGAAGCTGTGCACCTTGCCGTCGTTGAGCTCGGCCACTTGCGTCTCGCCCGTCGTGGTGATCTCGTCATAGCCGTCGCCATGCGCGACCCAGGCGCGTTCGGTGCCGAGCGCCTTCAGCGTCTCGGCCACCGGCTCGATCCATTCCGGCGCGAACACGCCGACCATCTGCCGCTTCACGCCGGCCGGATTGGACAGCGGCCCGAGAAGGTTGAAGATGGTGCGCGTGCCCAGTTCGGCACGCGTCGGCCCGACATGGCGCATTGCCGGATGGTGGGCCGGCGCGAACATGAAGCCGACGCCGGCTTCGGAGATGCACTGGCCGATCGCCTCGGGCGGCAGGTCGATCTTGATGCCGAGGGCCATCAGCACGTCGGCTGCGCCCGTCCGTGACGACAACCCGCGATTGCCGTGCTTGGCGACAGGTATGCCGGCGCCCGCGATGACAAAGGCGGCGGCCGTGGAGATATTCAGGCTGTGCGAGCCGTCGCCGCCGGTCCCGACGATGTCGATCGCGTCTTCGGGCGCCGCGACGGTCAGCATCTTGGCGCGCATCGTCGCCACCGCGCCGGATATCTCGTCGACGGTCTCGCCGCGTACCCTGAGCGCCATCAGGAAGCCGCCGATCTGGCCGGGCGTCGCCTCGCCCGACATGATGACGTCGAACGCTTCGCGAGCCTCATCGAAGGACAGCGGCCCGCCGGCCGCAACCTTGGCGATGTGTTCCTTCAGCGTCGCCATGACCCTCGACCCACTCGCCTAGAACGCCAGAGCCTGGTCGATCGCCGCGCGGTTGACCGTCACGGCGTATTCGCCCTGCAGCCTGGCGACGAGTTGGTCGAGCAGATCGTCCGCCATGCCGGATGCGAAGGAATTCTGCGCATCTTCCGGTACGGAATCGGGGCCGGCACCCGCGGGCTCGAAAACTTCCGTCACCTTGAAGACGATCTGTGCATCGTCGGTCGGCGCGGCTACCAGCCCGCTTCCGCCCTCGGCGACGCCGAAGATCGCTGCGACGCCGGCGCGACCGAAATCGCCATCGTCGGATTCGCGCTTCAGGCCGCGCTTGATCTGCTTCTCGAGCCCGAGCTCGTTCGCCAGAGCATCGAGCGATGTACCGTCCTTCAGCCGCTTCTCGGCATCGGCGGCCTTGGCGGCGAGCCGCTTTTCGGTTTCGGCCTTTTTCCAGTCGGCGACGACCTTGGCCTTCACCTCGTCCAGCGTGCGCTCGCGGGCAGGGGTGATGCCTTCCACCTCGTAGAACACATAGCCGGCGCTGCCGACATTCACGGGCGGGTTCTCGATGCCGGCCTCGGTTTCGAAGGCGGCTTCGAGCAGGTCCCTCGACTCCGGCAGGTCGCTGACGACGGAGCCGTCCGGCCGCTGGGCGGCGCGGTCGATCGCTTCGATGCTCACGACCTCTAGGCCGAGCTTGGAAGCCGCCTCGCGCAGCGACTCGCCGGCGGCCCGGCTGTCCTCGTAATTGTCGTGCACGTCGAGCAGGACGCGGTTGGCTTCCGCCAGCGCCAGGTCCTTGCGAATCTCCGGTGCTGCCTCGGGAAGCGACTTCACCACCTCAGGTGTGATCTCGGTGACGCGCACCAGCACGGGTCCGAAGGCGCCGTCGACGACCGGGCTGACTTCGTTCGGCTGCAACGCGAATGCCGCTTCGGCGACCGCCGGGTCCGGAACCTTGTCCTTGGCGAAGGTGCCGAGCACCGTGTCGGCTGCCGTCTTGCCTTGCGCCGCGACCAGGGAATCGAAGGTCGCGCCGGCCTTGATCGAATCGACTGCTGCCTGCGCCGCATTCGTGTCGGCGAACACCAGTTGTTCGATCGTGCGCGTTTCGGGCGTGGTGAAGCGGTCGATGTTCTTCTCGTAGTCCTCCTTCACCTGCTCGTCGGTGATCGCGCTCTCGTCGGCGATGCTCTCCGGAACCAGGGTGACATAGGCGATCTTGCGGTATTCGGGCGCCGCGTAGCTCTGCTTGTTTTCGTCGAAATAGGTCGACAGCACCGCGTCGGACGGTTCCTCGATCGGTTCGACCAGCGTCTTCGGCAGCACGATGTATTCCGCTGTGCGGTCCTCGCCGCGATAAAGCGCCACCGCGCGCAGGAACGTGTCCGGCGCCTTCAGCCCGTCCGAGACAGCCTCGACGATCTGCTGGCGGATGGCGACCTGGCCGCGATTGCGCAGATAGTCCTCCGGTCGCATGCCGATCTGGCGCAGCACATATTCGAACTGCTGGCGGTCGAACTGCCCGCCCGGTCCCTGGAAGGCAGGATCCTCCATCGTGAGTTGCGCCAGCTTGTCCTTGGACAGGCCGAGCCCGAGTTCGTTTGCCTGCTCGTCGAGCACGGCGCCGGCGACGAGCTGCCCAAGCACCTGCTCCTCGATGCCCAGCGCCTTGGCCTGCTCGCGCGTCAGCCTTGTGCCCAATTGCTGCGACATCACCGCGACCTGCCTGTCGTAGGCGAGGCGGTACTCGATCGGCGAAACCTCGGTGCCGCCGGCGGTCACCACGGAATTGCCGCCGAAGCCGGTCGCTACCTGACCGGAGATGCCCCAGACCGCGAAGCTCACGACGAGCAGCAGGAGAAGCAGTTTGGCCACCCAGGTTCCGGCGGCGTTTCTGAGCGCAGAAAGCATGAATAGTCCCGGTTTTGACGCCCCCGAGCCGGAAGCGCGTTCAGTCGCAACGAAGCGCATAGCGCCCTTCCGCCACAGTGTCGATTGCTTTGTGGCCTGATTTTGGTAGGGAAAGCCTCCGGCGGCCGCCACCCTTTGCAGAGGAAACCGATCGATGACACCAGGAATCCGCCCTCTGGTCGCCGGCAACTGGAAGATGAACGGGACGCACGCGTCGCTCAACGAACTGCGCGCCATCGGCCACGGCTTCATGACCGGGCTCGACGCCGAGACCGATGCGCTCATCTGTCCGCCCGCGACCCTGCTCGCCCACGCCTGCGAGGTGCTGAAGACCACGCCGGTCAAGGTCGGCGGTCAGGACTGCCACGCAAGGGAGAGCGGCGCGCATACCGGCGACATCTCCGCCGAGATGCTGAAGGACGCCGGCGCTTCGTATGTTATCGTCGGCCATTCCGAACGCCGCACCGATCACGCCGAGACCGACGCAATCGTGCGCGCCAAGGCGGAAGCCGCGTGGCGCGCCGGCATCATTGCCATCATCTGCATCGGCGAGACGAAAGCCGAGCGCGAACTCGGCTCGACCCTCGACATTCTTTCCCGCCAGATCGCCGGCTCGGTGCCGGCGGCGGCGACCGGACACAACACCGTGATCGCCTACGAGCCGGTCTGGGCGATCGGCACCGGCCTGACGCCGACCGCCGCCGACGTCGCCGAGGCGCACGCGCATATCCGGGCCGAGCTCAAGGAATTGCTGAGCGCCGAGTCCGCGCGGACGCGCATCCTCTATGGCGGCTCGGTCAAGCCCTCCAATGCCGCCGAGCTTCTCGCTGTAAACAATGTCGACGGCGCTCTGGTCGGCGGCGCCAGCCTCAAATCCGCCGATTTCCTCGGCATCGCGGAGGCCTACCGCTCAATCTGAAGGCACGATTGGCCGATCACCGCAAAATGACTGCGTCGCAACGCCGCCCTTGCCGTTAGTGGTATCAAATCCTGATCGGATCGGTCATAAAGCCGCGTCCACACGGGTGGCGTGAAGCGGGCGGTTGGGAGATTTCGTGAACGATTCTGCGGCGGCTGGCTTGGCCGCGAAGAGGATTCCGGAGACGGGCCTCGATAGGGACGCTCGCTCGTGGAGCAAAATCCTCGCCCGGTATCGCCGGCCGGATACCATGCGCAGCATGATCGAGATCGTCGTCACGGTGCTTCCGTTCGCGCTGCTGTGGACGGCCGCATCCATGGCCGTCGTCAACGGCTACTGGTTGGGGCTTTTGTTGACCATACCGGCAGCCGGGTTCCTGGTCCGGCTTTTCGCCTTGCAGCATGATTGCGGCCACGGCGCTCTGTTCCCGCGTCGCGCCGCCAACGACTGGACCGGCCGTGCCCTCGGCGTGCTCACCTTCACCCCCTACGACTATTGGCGCCGCACCCACGCGATCCACCACGCCTCGGCCGGCAATCTCGACGAGCGCGGGACCGGCGATATCCACACGCTCACCGTTCGCGAATATCGCGCGCTGCCATGGTGGGGCCGCGCCCAATACTGGCTCTATCGTCATCCGGTGGTGATGTTCGGCATCGGGCCCGCCTGGGTGTTCCTGTGCCAGTATCGATTGCCGCTCGGCATGATGCGGGCAGGCGCGCAGCCGTGGATTTCGACCACCGCCACGAATCTCGGCATCGCCGTGCCCGCGATGCTGCTGATCTGGCTGCTCGGGATCGGACCATTCCTTATGGTGCAACTGCCGATTACCCTTCTGGCGGCCACCGTGGGCGTCTGGCTGTTCTTCGTCCAGCACCAGTTCGAGGACACCCACTGGTCGCAGGCGGAGGACTGGAATTTCCAGCACGCCGCGCTGCACGGCAGTTCCCACTACGAGCTTCCCGCGGTGCTGCGGTGGTTCACCGGAAACATCGGCATCCACCACGTCCACCATCTCTCCAGCACCGTGCCGTTCTACCGGTTGCCGCAGGTGCTGCGCGATCATCCCGAACTGCGCGATGTCGGCCGCATCGGCCTTCTCGACAGCCTGCGTTGCGTCAAGCTGGTTCTGTGGGACGAACGCAGCCGCCGTCTCGTCTCGTTTCGCGAGGCCAGGGCAGGGGCCTGATCGTGAAAAGTGCCGGAGTCTGCGACTCAGGCTATCACCGTCATCCGCCGCCTGCGTTCGTCCAGGATCACTATGGCGAGGCCACTCGCGACAACCAGCGCGATGCCTGCCAGCGCCAGCGCGTTGGGCAGTTCGCTGAACACGACCAGTCCCGAAACCACGGCCCAGACCGTGAAGCTGTAGTAGAAAGGCGCGACCGCCCCGGTCGGGCCTATGCGGTAGGCCATGAAAATGAAGAAATGGCCAAAGATCAGGAACAGCCCGGCGCCCAGGAGCAGTGTCAGATGGCGCGGGCCGGGCGTCACCCATTCCTCCCAGGCCAGATGTGCGGCGCCCGCGCCGGCCAGCACCACGATCACCGCGGAAATCGCCACCACCATGCCGGGGATGTGGCCCGCCACGCGCCGGCCGGCAATGTCGCGTGCGGCACAGAACACCGCGTTGGCAAGGCCGAGCAGCGCATAGACCGAAATCCCCTGCATGGTCGGCTGCGCCACCATCAGCGCGCCGGCAAAGCCGAGCCCGATCAACGCCATCCGTATCCCGCCGATCCTTTCGCGAAAAAGGATCGATGCCCCGAGCAGCACCAGAAGCGGCGTAATCTGGCCGAGCGCCACCGCGTCGGCGATCGGCATGTTGGCGAGCGCCACCACATAGGAAAGAATCGCGACGAGCTCGAGCAGGTTCCTGGTCAGCACGCGCGGTTCGAACATCAGGTGCGCCTGCCTTCCATAGCCGAGCAGGAGAAGCATCGGGACGCCCCACAGGAACGCCGCCACGCCGCGCAGGAACAGCACCTCGTAGGGCGGCAGGCCGACGGTCGCCATCTTCATCATCGTGTCGTTGATGACGTAGGAGCCGGTAGCGACGAGCATGAAGAGAGGGCCGCGGACCCCGGTCGGAATGAAATGCATGGTCAAAGAAGGCTCGGAGGCGGATGCGACGGCAAGATGAGTAGAAGATTGCCCGGCTTTAGCAAGCGGAAAGGCGTTTTGCGCCGTACCCCCGCATTGCAACAGCGGCGGCCATCCCCATATTCCGGCACGGGCTTGGAAATGCCGCGAAAGCATTGTATTGAGCCGCCTTCTTTGAGGGCCGCTCCGCTTGACGGGGCAGCGCTCGCACGTGTCCGCCGGATGGAAATTCATGGAAACCATTATCGTCGTCATTCATCTGATGGTCGTGCTTGCGCTAGTCGGCGTGGTGCTCCTGCAGCGCTCCGAGGGCGGTGGGCTCGGCATCGGCGGCGGTTCCGGCTTCATGACCGCGCGCGGCGCCGCCAACGCGCTGACCCGCGCAACGGCGATTCTGGCGATCGCGTTCTTCGCCACCTCGCTTGGTCTTTCTATCCTTGCCCGCTACGGCGCGCAGCCGCTAGACATCCTTGACCGCCCGGTGCCGGCCGGCCAAAGCGAAGGCGTGCTCGACCAACTCGGCGGCTCGGACGTTCCCGCGCCGCCTGCGACCACGCCGCCCGCTTCCGGCGGCACCGCGACGCCTCCGGCCGATGCAGCCGCCCCAGCCGTGCCCGACGTCGCGCCGTCGGCTGGCGATGTGCCCGCAGCGCCCGCTCAGCCGGCGGAACCGCAGGTTCCGAACCAGTAGGCTTGCCCGGAGGGTCTCCGGTCGGGCTGTCCGCCTTCATTCCGCCGCGATCTGTGTTGCTTTGAACACAGTGGCGGCAAATGCTGCACGATCACGAAGAATCGACCGGCGCCGCGGTTCGGCAAAGCTTGAGGGGCGTCATTTTTAATGCCTTATAAAGCGGCCCGCGGCACTCTTCGTGGCGCGCGGGAACGGCAGCTTCGTCTGCCATGGGTCGGGTCGGGCACATCATATTCGGGAATGTCGACATGCAGTTTCGCAGCCTTTTCCTCCTGGGTTTTGGCATCAGTCTCGCCGTGAGCGCACCGGCATTCGCTGCGCCGCCTGTTCCCGCGCCTCCGTCGGTGGAAGCCTCCACCGTCGTGCAGGTCGCAACCAAGGCCGAGGAGCTCAAGAAAAAAGAGGAACTCAAGAAAAAGAAGGCCGCCGAGGCGAAGGCCAAGGCCGAGAAGGCAAAGGCTGAGAAGGAGAAGCTCGCCAAGGCCAAGGCCGAAAAGGAGAAGCTCGCCAAGGCAAAGGCCGAGAAGGAGAAGCAGGCTGCCGCCGCCAAGGCGAAAGCCGCCGAGAAGGCGAAAGCCGCGGCCAAGGCCAAGGCTGAAAAAGACAAGAAGCTGGCAGCCGCCAAGGCCGAGAAGGAAAAGCAGGCTGCCAAGGCCAAGGTCGAGCGTGAGAAGATGCTCGCCGAAAAGGCCAAGGCTGCGGAGGAGCGCAAGATACGGCTCGCCAAGGAAGCCGAGGAGCGCAAGATTGCACGCGCCAAGGCAGCGGAAGAACGCAAGATCGCTCGCGAGAAAGCCGCCGAGGAACGCAAGATCGCCCGCGAGAAGGCCGCCGAAGAGCGTCGCCTGCTCGCCGCGGCCAAGGCGAAGGCCGCCGAGGAGAAGCGCCTCGCAAAGATGCGCGCCGAACAGGAGCGCCAGGCGCAGATCGCCGCCGCTGCCGAGGCAGCGCGTCAGGCCGAGATCGCCCGGCTCGCCTCCATGGAAATCGTGCAGACCGGCAACAATGGCGAGTTGCGCAGCGAGGCTGCGGTCCAGGCGGCGCCCAGGCAGGACGATTTCTTCGCCAACCTGTTCGGCGGCCAGCAGCAGGCGTCGAAGGCGTCGCTGCTTCCCCAGACGCGCGCACTCGATGCCGCGCTCGAGTTGAAGGGAGCCAAGAAGAAGTTCCAGGTGCGGCCGGAATACGAGCCGACCGTGGTTCAGTATTCCGGCTATCCGCGCGGAACCATCGTGATCGACACCGATGCGCACTACCTCTATCTGATGGAGGGGACCAACAAGGCGCGCCGCTACGCCATTGCCGTCGGCAAGGACGGCCTTCAGTACAAGGGCACGGTCAAGGTCGGCGACAAGCAGGAATGGCCGCGCTGGATTCCGACCAAGGAGATGCAGGCCCGCGAGCCTGCGAAGTACGGCAAATATGCCGACGGCATGCCTGGCGGTGGACAGAACCCGCTCGGCGCCCGCGCCATCTATCTCTACGAGAACGGCCGCGACACGCATCTGCGCATCCACGGCACAATCGCACCGGAGACGATCGGCACCAATTCGTCGAATGGCTGCTTCCGCATGATCAACGAGCATGTGATGGACCTGTACCGCCGTGTGCCGATCGGCACCCAGGTCGTCGTGCTCTGATCTGACGTCGGTTTAATTCGAGCGCGCCATGAATCCCGCCGGACGCAAGTCTTGCGGGGTTTTGCGTTGGATCGCGGACGCTACTGGTAGATCGGCAGGGTGGATGTCCAGACCGCCAGGCCGACGATGACGACCGCGATCCAGAACAGCGAATTGACCAGCATCCGCACGAGATCGCGGTTCTGATCCTCGGTCACGCCGAGCCGATCCGATATCCAGTCGCCCGGCGCGATGAACACCCAGAGAATCTTGTCCAGAACCTTGCGCATGCTTCCCGATAGCACGTTTCGCGCATGTCCAGAAGGCGCCACGGCCCTTGGCTGGTGCGGCTATTTCGCCTTCCCACTTTGCCGGGCGGGGAAAAGAGAAGGCACGGGCAAGTTTTCTCTGGCGGAATCAGGCGGGCGGCGATAAGCACCGACTCCCATGGCGCGATATGTATTCATCACCGGCGGCGTGGTTTCCTCCCTTGGCAAAGGCATAGCGGCGGCGGCTCTCGGAGCCCTGCTGCAGGCGCGCGGTTATCGCGCGCGCATCAAGAAGCTCGACCCCTATCTCAATGTCGATCCGGGCACGATGAGCCCGTACCAGCACGGCGAGGTGTTCGTCACCGACGACGGCGCGGAGACCGACCTCGACCTCGGCCATTACGAGCGTTTCACCAACCGCTCGGCCAACCAGGCCGACAACATCACCACCGGCCGCATCTACAGGAACATCATCGAACGCGAGCGGCGCGGCGACTATCTCGGCGCCACCGTGCAGGTCATCCCGCACGTCACCGACGAGATCAAGAATTTCGTCCTCGACGGATCGGCGGCACGGTCGGCGACATCGAGGCGATGCCCTTCCTGGAATCGATCCGCCAGATCGGCAACGATCTGCCGCGCGGGCAGGCGGTCTACGTGCATCTGACGCTGATGCCTTATATCCCGACGGCCGGCGAGTTGAAGACCAAGCCGACGCAGCATTCGGTCAAGGAACTGCGCTCGATCGGCATCGCCCCCGACATCCTTTTGGTGCGTGCCGACCGCGCCATCCCGAAGGAGGAGCGCCGCAAGCTCTCGCTGTTCTGCAATGTCCGCGAATCGGCCGTCATCCAGGCGCTCGACGTGCCGCACATCTACGACGTGCCGCTCGCCTACCACAAGGAAGGCCTGGACGGCGAAGTGCTAGCCGCCTTCGGCATCGACCCGGCGCCCAAGCCGCGCATGGAGGCCTGGCAGAACGTTTCCTCGCTCATCCATAATCCGGAAGGCGAGGTGACGATCGCCGTCGTCG
>JALYWP010000313.1 GCA_030852655.1 Pseudomonadota bacterium
AGCAGCTTGCTTGTGGGAACGGGTGGCCACAACCTCCATTCAGGCAAGTGTGGCGCTGGAGTAACGCCCGCTGGGTTGCGCGGGACATCTCCGGTCGACTGCCGCGCCGTGCGCTCGTGCTCTCCAATACATCGGAGGGCAATGGGCCGGTAGCCGGCAGCGAGAAAACGCCGGCGGCGCATGGGAGCGCGTCAACTTACTTAGATTAGAGACGTCGCCCCATGCGCCGCCTTCCCACATTTTCAAAGGCCAGACTGCAAAAGCAGGGCGTGGCAACGGCCACGCATGCCGCAAGCCCATTGGTTGTAGCGCCTTATGGCGCGCCCCGCGGAGGGCCAGCCGCCGAAGGCGGCGATACGGCCGGTGAGCGCCGGAGACACAGGCGTGGTGACGATGAAGTGTGCCTTATCCTCGCCCCACCGAGTGGGGGAGGTGGCTCGGTTCGAAGGCCGAGACGGAGAGGGGGATTGTGAGCGACGGCCATTTTGGCGTCACCGGGGAAGGAATGGAGGCAAGCCGGGCAAAGCGAACACTCAGTCGAAGGAAACCGGCGACACAAATGTGGTTTTGCAACCGAAGATATTTGTTAATCTCACATCAGGCGAATCCCGCCGGGGGCGGAAAGCTAGGAGGGTACTATGCTCAAGGAATTCCAGGAATTCATCGCCAGGGGCAATGTGATGGATCTCGCCGTCGGTGTGATCATCGGCGGCGCCTTCGGCCTGATCGTCAACTCGCTGGTCGGAGACATCGTCATGCCGATCGTCGGCATGGCGGGAAGCGCCGATTTCTCCAACTATTTTGTCCCGCTCTCCGACACGGTAACCGCGGCGTCCCTGGAAGAGGCGAAGAAACAGGGTCCCGTGTTCGCCTACGGCAATTTCATCACGGTGGTCATCAATTTCCTGATACTGGCTTTCATCATCTTCCTGATGGTCAAGATGGTGAACAATCTGCGCAAGAAGCTGGAGCGCGAGAAGGAAGCCGCTCCCGCCGCGCCGCCGCCCGCCGACGTGCAGCTTCTGACCGAAATCCGCGACCTGCTCTCCAAGCGGGCGTAGGACGCTGTATCAGGAATTGGGCCGTGCTGGCGGCCGGGTCCAGGTTTGCGGCAGGCCAAAAACCGGCTAAGCCGGACTTCCAGTCAATCCATTGGAAGTTTTCATGTCACTGACCGATATGCTGCGCGCCGAAGCACGCCTGGCACCCGTGAGCGGCATCGAGGCGGTCGCCAATTATGGCCGCGACCGCAAGAGCCTGATCCCGCTCTGGGCCGGCGAAGGCGACCTGCCGACCCCCGACTTCATCAATGCGGCGGCCATGCGCGGGCTCGCCAATGGCGAGACCTTCTATACCTGGCAGGGCGGCATACCCGAACTGCGCGAAGCCCTTGCCCGCTACCACGAGCGGCATTTCGGCATGAAATTCTCGCCGGGCGAGTTCATCGTTACCATCGGCGGCATGCAGGCGATCACGCTTGCCTTGCAGGCGACGGCTGGGGCCGGCGACGAGGCGATCTACCTGGAGCCCGCCTGGCCGAATTTTGCAGGCGCCGCAGGAGTGGCGGGAGCAGTGCCGGTACCGGTTCCGCTCGCTCGGGGCGACAATGGCTGGTATTGCGACATCGCCCGCGTCGAGGCGGCGGTGACGCCTCGCACCAAGGTCATCTTCGTCAACACGCCGGCCAACCCCACCGGCTGGACCGCCGACATCGAGACGCTCAAGGCGCTGCTCGACTTGGCGCGCCGCCAGGGGCTGTGGATCGTCGCCGACGAGATCTACGCGCTCTTCCACTATGGCGGGCGCCGCGCGCCGTCCTTCATGGACATCATGGAGCCGGAGGACCGGATACTCTTCGTCAACACCTTCTCCAAGAACTGGGCGATGACCGGCTGGCGTATCGGCTGGCTTCGCACGCATCCCTCGCTCGGACGCATGTTCGAGAACCTGATCCAGTATTCGAGTTCGGGCGTGGCGCAGTTCCTGCAGCGCGGCGCGCTCGCCGCCCTCGACGACGGCGATACGTTCCTTGCCGGGCAGATCAGCCAAGCGCAGGCGGCACGCGACCTGGTCTGCGGCAAGCTCGCGGAGACGGGCAGGGTGCGCTTCAGCGTGCCGCCGGGCGCGTTCTATCTGTTCTTCAAGGTCGAGGGAGTGAAGAATTCCACGCAGGCCGCCTTCGATATCGTTGACCGGGCAAATGTCGGCCTGGCGCCGGGCGTCGCCTTCGGCGAGGCGGGCGAAGGCTATCTGAGGCTGTGCTTCCACCGCCGCCTCGACCATATCGAGGAGGCTGCCAACCGGCTGGCGGAGTGGATCAAGAAAGTTTGAGGCTCACCCGCCCGACTTGGGCACCAGCAGCGGAATGATGCGGTCGGAGGCCGCCACGGCCGGGCGGCCGGCGGAGCCGTACGGAATGCCGAGCGCGTCCCAGGTTTCGATCAGCGCGTCCTTCAGGCCCTGGATCAGCGCGTCGTCATGGAAGGGGGTCGGCGTGATGCGCAGCCGCTCGGTGCCGCGCGGCACCGTCGGATAGTTGATCGGCTGGATGTAGATGCCGTGCACGCCGAGCAGCCGGTCGGTCGCCATCTTGCAAAGCTCGGGATCGCCGACCAGGACCGGCACGATATGCGTGTTGGATGCCATCACCGGAAGGCCGGCCTCGGTGAGCACTTCCTTGGTGCGCGCCACCTGGCGCTGCTGCGCCTCGCGTTCGGCCTGCGACGTCTTGAGATGGCGGATCGAGACGGTGGCGGCCGCTGCGATGGCCGGCGGCAGCGCCGTGGTGAAGATGAAGCCCGGCGCATAGGAGCGCACCGCGTCGATGACGGTGGCCTTACCGGTGATGTAGCCGCCGAGCGTGCCGAATGCCTTGGCGAGCGTGCCCTCGATGATATCGATGCGGTCGGCGAGGCCTTCCTGTTCTGTGATGCCGCCGCCGCGCGGGCCATACATGCCGACGGCGTGGACCTCGTCGATATAGGTCATCGCGTTGTATTTTTCGGCGAGGTCGGCGATCTCCTTGATCGGCGAGACGTCGCCGTCCATCGAATAGACGCTCTCGAAGACGATCAGCTTGGCGCGCTCGCGCCCGGCCGCCGCCAGCAGGCTTTCGAGATGGGCGACGTCGTTGTGGCGGAAGATCTTCTTCTCGGCGCCCGAACGGCGCACGCCCTCGATCATCGAAGCATGGTTTAGTTCGTCGGACAGGATCAGGCAGTTTGGAAGCAGCCGGCCGATGGTCGAGATCGATGCCTCGTTGGAGACGAAGCCGGAAGTGAAGACGAGGCCTGCCTCCTTGCCATGCAAGTCGGCGAGTTCGAGTTCGAGTTCGACCAGCGGATGGTTGGTGCCGGAAATGTTGCGGGTGCCGCCGGCGCCCGAGCCCATGCGGCCGGCCGCCTGCTGCATGGCCTCCACGACCTTTGCGTGCTGGCCCATGCCGAGATAGTCGTTCGAACACCAGACGGTGATTTCCTCGGCCTTGCCGGCCGAGCGCCAGATGGCGCGGGGAAAGGAGCCTGCGATGCGCTCGAGGTCGGCAAAGACGCGGTAGCGCCGTTCAGCATGGACCTGATCGAGCGCTTCCTCGAAAAAACGCGGGTAGTTCATTCTGGCTTTCCGGTCTGGATGGCTTCCGGTGGCGTCGATAATAATTGGTAGGCCAGCCTACGTCTATTCCGGCATAAAGGTCAAAATGCCACGCCCGTCCGCCATATAACGAATGAGTTGCGCTGTTGCTTCCTCGGCGCCGGTCGATTTCAATCCGATTGATGCGCCGATCACGTATCCGCCCGATGCCTTCGCGATATTTTACTGGTTTCGGCCGTGTTGCCACGGCTATCACCCCCTGCGTCCTTCGAACGCGCGATGTCTGGAGAGCCTGAATGAGCCCCCACGGGAGTGTCCTCGTCACCGGCGGAGCCGGTTATATCGGCAGCCACATGGTTTGGGAACTGCTGGACCACGGCGAGGAGGTCGTCGTTCTGGATCGCCTGTCCTCCGGTTTCGACTGGGCGGTGCCGGCCGAGGCGAGGCTCTATGTTGGGGATGTCGGCGACAGCGAACTGGTCGGCAGGATCGTGCGGGAGCACAAGGTCAACGCTATCATCCACTTTGCCGGTTCGCTGATCGTGCCCGAATCGATGTCCGATCCGCTGCTCTACTACGAGAATAACACCTGCAAGACGCGCAGCCTGATCGCCGCCGCGGTCGCTGAGAAGGTGCCGCATTTCATCTTCTCCTCGACCGCCGCGGTCTACGGTACGGCCGGCTTCGAACCAGTGCGCGAGGACGCGCTGACTGTGCCCGAATCGCCCTATGGCACCTCCAAGCTGATGACCGAGTGGATCCTGCGCGACACCGCTGCCGCTCACGAAGGCTTCGACTACACGGCGTTGCGCTATTTCAACGTGGCCGGCGCCGATCCCGGGGGCCGCACCGGCCAATCGACGCCGGGCGCGACGCTGCTGATCAAGGTGGCGGCCGAGACGGCGCTGGGCAAGCGGCCATTCATGCAGATCTACGGCAACGACTATCCGACGCCGGACGGCACCTGCATCCGCGACTACATCCATGTCAGCGACCTCGTCGCGGCGCACCGGCTGGCGCTCGACAGGCTGCGCGCCGGCGGCGGCAGCCTGGTCGCAAATTGCGGCTACGGACACGGCTATTCGGTGCTGGATGTGATGGAGAGCGTGAAACGCGTCTATGGCGGTGAGATCGACATGCGCATCACTGGCCGCCGGCCGGGCGACGCGGTGGCGGTGGTGGCTAACTCCGATCTGGCGCGCCGGGAATTCGGCTGGGTGCCGCAACTGGACAATCTCGACGGCATCGTCTCCGATGCGCTGAATTGGGAACGCATCCTGGCCACGAAGAACTGGCCGCTGCGCAGCGGAACGTAGGGGGTAGGGGCAGTCACGCCCCCTCCACCATGCTTCGCATGGTCGCCCTCCCGGCTTCGCAGGGGAGGAACTGCTGGACCTTCAGAAGCCGGAGGCGCGGCGATTGCTTTTCGGCCTGCGCTTGCCGACAATCGGCCATCACCTGAATCATGGCTGTTCGCCGCAAGCAGGAAAGCGTGGCATGACGAATAACTTCAACCAGCCGCTCGGCGGCAACGAAATGCCGCGCTTCGGCGCGCCGGCGACATTCATGCGGCTGCCGACCCAGCAGACGGCGAAGGGGCTCGACGCCTGCTTCGTCGGCGTGCCGATGGACATCGGCACCTCGAACCGGCCGGGAACCCGCTTCGGGCCGCGCCAGATCAGGGCCGAATCGAGCTTCGTCAGGCCCTACAACATGGCGTCGCGCGCCGCCCCCTTCGACAGCCTGCAGGTGGCCGACATCGGCGACGTGGCGATCGACACATTCAACCTGCCCAAATGCATGGATATCATCACCGAGGCGTATGAGCGGATCCTCGCCGAGGACTGCATCCCGCTGACGCTGGGCGGCGATCACACCATCGCCTACCCGATCCTGCGGGCAATGGCGAAGAAGCACGGGCCGGTCGGGCTGATTCATGTCGACGCCCATGCCGACATCAACGAGCACATGTTCGGCGAGCCGATCGCGCACGGCACGCCGTTCCGCCGCGCCGTCGAGGCTGGCGTGCTCGACACCAAACGCTGCATCCAGATCGGCCTGCGCGGCTCAGGCTACGCCGCCGACGATTTCGACTGGCCGCGAAGCCAGGGCTTTCGCGTCGTGCAGGCGGAGGAGTGCTGGCACAAATCGCTGACGCCGCTGATGGAAGAGGTGCGCGCGCAGATGGGCAACGGGCCGGTCTATCTGACCTATGACATAGACAGCCTCGATCCCGGCTTCGCGCCGGGCACCGGCACGCCCGAGATTGGCGGCCTGACGACGATCCAGGCGCTGGAGATCATCCGCGGCTGCTGGGGGCTGAACCTCGTCGGCTGCGACCTGGTCGAGGTGTCGCCGCCCTATGACACGACGGGCAACACGGCGCTGACGGCGGCCTATCTGCTCTTCGAGATGCTCTGCGTGCTGCCCGGCGTCCAGCGGCGGGCGTAGCGGAGGGACATAATGCGGGGAGGGGGGGCATGAGGATCGTGGTGCTTGGCGCCGGCGTCGTCGGCACGGCAGCGGCCTGGTGGCTGGCGCGCGACGGCCATGAGGTGACGGTCCTGGAGCGCCATGCGCAGCCGGCGCAAGGCACGAGCTACTCAAATGCCGGCCTGGTGTCGCCGGGGGACGCGACCGCCTGGGCCTCTCCGGCCGCGTTGCAAACCTTTTTCAGGGGGCTCTACAGACGCGATCTCGGCATTCGCGTACGACTTCAGGCCGATCCGTATTTCTACGCCTGGACGCTGCGCTTTCTCCTGCAATGCACGACGGCGAAGATGCGCGCCAACACGCTGGTGAAACTCAGGCTCGCCCTCCACTCGCGCGAATGCATCAACGGCATCGAGGATGAAATCGGCATCGACTACGACCAGCGCAAGAAAGGGATAGTCTATTTCTTCCGCACGCAGAAAAGCCTCGACACCGGTGCAGATAACTATCGCTTCCTCGGGGAAAACGGCTTCCCGATCGAGATCGTCGACCGCAAGCGGCTGGTCGAAGTCGAGCCGGGACTGGCCGATGCGGCCGACAAGATAACCGGCGCCGTCTATTCGCCGATCGACCAGACCGGCGATTCACGCCTCTTCGCGACGCGGCTTGGCGCCCATGCGGCGGAAAAGCTTGGCGTAACCTTCCGGTTCGGTACGGACATCGAAGGGCTGGACAGCGAAGGGGAGCGCGTGACGGCCGTGCGTACCTCGACCGGCCCCGTGGCCGCCGATGCCTTCGTGCTGTCACTGGGGCCGGAGAGCGGCGTGTTTGCCCGCCGCCATGGCATCGACCTGCCTGTCTATCCTGTCAAGGGCTATACGGTGACGATGCCGCTTGCCGATCCGTCGAAGGGGCCGACCATGGGCGGTGCCGACGAAGACAGCCTGATCGGATATTCCAGGCTGGGCGACCGGCTGAGAATGTCGTCGACGGCTGAATTCGCCGGCTTCGACCGCAGCCACAGGCCGCGCGATTTCGCCACCATCTTCCGCACGGCGCGCGATCTCTTCCCCGGCGCCGTTGATGAGAAGAGCGCGGAAGTGTGGGCGGGGCTAAGGCCAATGATGCCGAGTTCGGTGCCGGTGATCGGCAGGGCGCGCTTCGGCAACCTCTATCTGAACACCGGCCACGGCCATCTGGGCTGGACCACGGCCGCGGGTTCCGGGCAGTTCCTCGCCGACCTCGTCGCCGGCCGCAAGCCTAAGATCGATCCGCAGGGGCTGCTTTACGGGGGTTGAAGATGTCCGGGCCGCAAGTCTCCATCGATCTCGGGCGTATCGAGCGCAACGCACGTGCCGTCGTGACGCGTTGTGCAGAGGCAGGCATCAAGGTGTTCGGCGTCACCAAGGGCATGTGCGGCATGCCGCAGGTGGCGCGCGCCATGCTGCGCGGCGGCGTCGCGGGACTGGCGGAATCGCGTTTCCAGAACATCCGCAGACTCCGCGACAGCGGCATCGCAGCACCCATCATGCTGTTGCGAAGCCCGCCGGCTGCGAGGGCCGAGGAGGTGGTGCGATCGATCGACATCAGCCTGCAATCGGAACTCGCCATCATCGGCGAGATTTCCCGCATCGCCGAGCGCATGGGGCGCGTGCACGACATCATGCTGATGGTGGATCTCGGTGACCTGCGCGAGGGAATCTGGCCGAACGACGTCTTGCCCACGGTCGAGCGGATACTGGAGATGAAGGGCGTGCGCATCGCCGGAATAGGCACCAATCTCGGCTGTTTCGGCGCGATCATGCCGACGCCCGACAATCTCGGCCAACTCGTTGCGCACGCCTACAAGATCGAAAGGTTGGCGGGTATCCGCCTCGACTACGTCTCTGGCGGCGCGTCGTCGTCGCTGCAGTTGTTGCTCGACGGGACGCTGCCTTCGGGCATTAACAATCTGAGGATCGGCGAGGCGATCCTGCAGGGCGGCATCGAGACCTTCCGCGACAAGCCGTGGGAAGCGCTCGAATTCGACGCCTGCCGGCTGACGGCCGATGTGATCGAGGTGAAGATGAAGCCTTCGCGGCCGATCGGCAAATCCGGCTACGACGCCTTCGGCAACCAGCCCCATTTTCCCGACGAAGGCTACCGGCTGCGCGCAATCGCCAATATCGGCCGCGAGGACGTGCATGTCGAAGGACTCACCCCGATCCGCAAGGGTGCGAGAGTGCTCGGCGCGTCGAGCGATCACCTGCTGATGGATGTGACGGATGCCGAACCGCCGGTCGCGGTCGGCGACCGCGTCGCCTTCCGCATGAGTTACGGAGCCATGCTTTCGGCGATGACATCGGAGTATGTCGAGAAGGTGCCTATGCATGATGTCGAGGTCGCTCCACGGCGACGCATGGTGCAGATAGTCGCCGATATCCAGGCGGCGGGCGTGCTGGCCAAGCTCGGCGCGGGCGCGCGGCTGGAGGCGATGGATTACGACCTGGTCGAGCCGGGCGATGCGCTGCGGCTGCCTGCCGGGCTGATGCGGCTGTCGGCTGGCGAGGACAGGCGCATCATGCTTTCCGCGCTCGCCGCGGCGGCGGAAGAGACGCATTCGCTCGGCCTGATCCGGTTTGATTCGACAGCGTCGCTGGGTATGGAGCGAGACGCCGCCGGCGTGGCCGCCGAGAATTCGGTGCTGTCCTGGGCCCTCGGGTTGATGGATGAGCAAGGCCCGCTGCAGCCTCAGTTGTCGCCGGAGAATGTCGTTCTGGTCGGTCTGCGCGAGGCGAGTCCGGCCGAGGCCGCGACGCTGAAGCAGTTGCGCATAACCGTCTTCACCATGGCCGACATCGATGCGCAGGGCATGCGCGACGTGATGCGCGAGGCGGTGAGGATCGCGACCACCGGGACCACGGGATTTCATGTCAGCTATTCGCCGACGGCAACGGAGATTCCCGGCTGGGCGGATGGCTCCGGCGGCATGACGGTGCGCGAGACGCATCAGGCCATGGAAATGATCGCGCTCGCCGGCGGCATGCTCTCGATCGACGTGTCACAGCTGACGGCTTCGCTCGACAAGCGCGTCGCCACGGAAACGCTGAGCTTCGTCATGTCCGCCTTCGGCAAGCGGATATTGTAGCGGCTTCGCCGTCGTCTCGTCAGGCGCCTACTGTCGAAGCACCGTCGCCTGAGCGCCGGCCTCGATCTGATCGATGACCACGAGCTTCACCGGATCGGCGCCGATGTTCGAGCCCTGATGCCATTGGTCGACCATCTCGACGATGAAGTCGCCGGCCTTGAAGACGTCGCTCTTGCCGGTATCGACGTTGGTCACCTCGAGCGTGCCGGCGAGCACATAGGCATAGCGCGGGAAGGGATGCTTGTGGACCGGCAGCGTCGCGCCCGGCGCAATGTCGAAGATCGAAGCGGTGACCTCCACTCTCCCCTGCGGCAGCACGATCGGCTGCCCCGTCGAGGTAACGGCCGTCGTCTTGATGGGCGTCACCACCACGGGTGCCGCGGCGCCGCTGTCCAGCGCGTAGGCCGCTGTGAACGAGGCGCCCACCATGAGCAACGCCGCAAGCATGAGAATTTTCCGCATCGTCCCCTCCGCATTGATGCGGCACCTTAACAGAAGATGGGTGCTGGCAAACGATGAAGTCGCGGGAACGGAAGTTCGCGGGGTGGTCGAAAAAAGCTGCCGGACAACAGAGTGGTTATGGAGAAACGCCCCGCGAGGGCCGGCGCCTAGCTGGGGGCTTGGGAGTGGGCGGCGCCGGCCATGCGGAGGGTGGTCCGCCGCGAAGTGATGGCACCATTTAACGGCGGCCGGCGCTATTACGTTATCGCACCATATGGTTAAGCAGGCATGGGTTCGTTGATTCGAATTTTAGCTGCGTGGAATGCAATTGGAAATTGCATTCCTGCGGCTAAAATTTAAGGAAACATCGCCGGTAAGGGGCAAGGACCAGGCAGGCCTCACACCTGTTGCTACTGGCGCCGCCCACAGGCGCGATCCCTCGCCAATGCAATCGCGTCGCCCTGTTCCTGGAGCTTCCCGATCCTGGCGGTCTGGCGATCGACGACGGCAGCGGCGACGCGCGTGCCGCCGGGGACCCAGTTCGGGATATTTGTCTGGGTGACCTTGCCACGATTAATGGCGGTCTGGGAGATATTGCCGGCAACGCCTGCTAGCGTATCGTTCAACTCGTTGCAATTCATTGCAGCATAGGCCGACGGATCCACCGAGCCGCGCCCGGCAGTCGACGAGCACCCCGCGAGGAGGAACATGACGACGATCCAGCTGGCGGTCCGAGGTGAGATGGTCGATGCCATATCCACAATCCGGTCGAGCGGGATTTGACGCCCGCATGCCGATTGACATGACACCCGGGAAGCGAATGTCAAATTCAAAATTCCGCCGGCATCATGGCCGCGCCGTCGTGAACTATCTGCGCGGGGCGGCACCTATGCCGGCCGGAAGGCCTTGCAAAGCCGCGGGTCCGTTTCAAGGGGACCGGCTCCGATCAGGTCGAGGCAATAGGGGATCGCCGGAAACACCGCGTCAATGCATATGTCAATTGATGCCGGCTTCCCCGGAAGGTTGACGATCAGGGTGCGGCCGCGCAGGCCGGCGGTCTGACGCGACAGTATGGCGGTCGGAACGGATGCGAGACTGACGCAGCGCATCAGTTCGCCAAAGCCCGGCAATTCCCGCTCCACCACCGTCTTCATCGCTTCCGGCGTCAGGTCTCTGGGGGCTGGCCCGGTGCCGCCGGTCGTCAGAATGAGGTCCACCCGTTCGAGGTCACTGAGTTCGATCAAGGCATCACGCACCACTTCGACGCCATCCGGCACGATTCGCCGCAAGCGCTGCCAATCGGACGTGACGGCGCGCGCCAGCCAATTCTCGATCGCTGCACCGCTTGCATCTTCATATTCGCCCCGGCTGGCGCGATCCGAAATCGTAACAATGCCGATGCGGGTCATTCGGGCTCACCAGCTTGCAGGCACGGCCATATTAGCGCCGTCGGCGGGGGCGGGGGTCAGGCCGAGGGCCGCGCGGCACCAGGCTAGGACGGGCCTCGGGTCGGCCGGCAACCAGGTCGCCATTCTGCCATGGAAGTCATTCCATGCGTCGACATATCCGCTGTGAACCGCAGTCAGCACCGGCACGCCGACCAGAATGGCTCGCTCCACGACGGAGCGCAGGCCCGCCCCCGATGCCTCGGCCTTGCCGAAGCGATTGAGCAGGAGAAGGTCGGCGCCTGCGCCAATGGCACTCTCGACACGGCGCGCGGCCTCGGCGAGCGCGCCGGGATCGAGGCGGCAGCCACGGGTGTCGCGACCGAGTTCCTGCAGTATCCGAACCAGCGTACCATCGGAAATGTCGCGCAGCATGGTGGCTGGCGGGCACCGTTGGAGCCCCCCTCTTCCTGCAGAACGCCGGCGACATTCAGCCCTGAAGAGCGAAGGGCATTGGAAACGTTGGCCAGGGCCATGTCGACGGGAAAGCCGACCTTCGCCCGGATCGCAGCTATCGTGGGCTTGTCGGCCTGCACGAGCGAAGGTTTCACGCCCCCGCGGCTTCGCTTCGGTTCATCACGATTGCTCGCAAACATGTTCACCCGGATCCGCCAGGCGGATGCAGCCTGGCCTGCAGGGGTCAGGTTCTTCGAAAAATGGACCGGCATCCTTGCGCTGGAACAAGGTTGATACCGGGATCGCGCACCGGCTTTGAGGCTTCGCCGTGCACGGCTCCGCCGCGCCTTGCCGCGTGCTTGCCCGCGTCCACAGGCCACATTGAGGCGGATGCGCCTTTTGGTAGAGTCGGATGCCGTATGGAGGCAGCTATGCGTGTCGTCGGCCGAATCTGGCCTCAGACAAACAGGGTATGGCAGCGGTTCATCCAGTTCGATCGGATGATGGAACGAACCGGAGCCGATCCAGTGACCGCAGTGTCCGAGCGGGGCGGCGTCTCGATGGCGCAGGCGCGCAACGCCTGTCTCCGATGCCTATCGCATCGCGAATGCCAGAGCTGGCTCGATCGTTCCGAGGGGCCGCACGACCCGCCGATATTCTGCCCGAACGCAACCATCCTTTGCGGCTGGACGCTGAAGTCGCGCTAGGGGTTCGATTCCAGCAATCATTGTTTCACAAGGTCGAAGAGCTTGTGCGGCTCGCGCACGACGATACGCAGGCGGCTGCTTTTCACCAATCCGCGATCCGCCCAACCGCTTAGAATACGGCTTACGGTCGGAACGGTCGTCCCGATCATTTCAGCGATGTCCTGGCGCGTGATCGGAAAGTCGATGAGAATTCCCTCGTCCGTACGACGGCCGGCTTGCATCGTCAGCCGCACCAAGGCATGGGCGATGCGGCTTTCGACATCCCCGGTCGAGAATTCCCTGATTCGCGCTTGCAACTCCTGCATGTGCCGCGCCATCATGTGAAGCGTATTCATCGTAAACGCCGGATGGCGTCTGGTGATCTGCTCCCACAATGACGAACTCCATGCCAAAGCGGTGCTCTCGACGACCGCGGTCGACGTCCCCGGATAGTCGGACCGCGGCAGCGCCTGCGCAATTCCGAACAGTTCGCCCGGATTGACGATGCGCACGACGACCTGCTGGCCTTCCTCGGTGACCTGGATGACCTTCAGTCTGCCCTCGAGGAGAAGATAGAAGTTCCGCGCCGCATCCCCCTGCCGGAAAACCGGTTGACCCTGACGGATCCGAAGCGTGCGTGCAGGACGAAGAATGGCCTCCACTTCCTCGTCGTCCATCGCTTTGAAAAGGTCGAATTCGCGGATCGCAAAGCGATCGTAGCGCGGCTGGGTATCGCCATGGTTATGCCGATTGGCCATGTTCGTCCGGGCGGAAACCTCGTTCGATGCAAGCCGCAATCGTTCACCGAAGGCCGGGAAGCAGGCCTCGTCCCGAATTGACATACCGCCAAACCCACCCTGCTACGCGCCTCGATTGCCGGCTTCACCTGAATCCAGAAATTATCGTCGCAAAAGATATACAGCTTCTACATCTTTTTGTCGCGCGCTATCGGACAGGCATCGACACCCCGGTTTCTTCCCCGTGGTGCTCGTCCCCGACGCTACCTGGCGGGTGCCTCGATGACTTGCCTTGAAGTCGCCGTGGCTCCCGCCCGTCCATGCGCATAACCGTCAACCAGCGCACCGGGCAGGTCGAGGCCGGCCAGCAGTGCGCGTGCGCCTTCCGGCTCCTGCCTTCCGTCGAGGAGCGATCGATATATCCGCGCTACTTCGACCATGTCGCAGCTGTGCGGGGAAAGGCGCAGCCGGTGTATGCCGCTCGCAATGAAGTCGGCCGGCGTCACCATCGCCGCGTGGACCTGTGCCGACATGGTCTGCACGCCGTTGATGGCAAGAAACGACTGGTCGTCGAGCGTATCGACGACAAGGCCATCGGCGTCTTGTTCGCAGGTAAACTGGCACGAATCCTTGTGAAGACCATGCAGCCGGGCATGGTAGCAACGGCCCGAAAGAGCCAGCGGAAGACGGCCGAAGGCGAAAATCTCGAACTCGGCCTCAGGGCAGCTCCGGAAAATGGCGGCCACATGGGCCAGCGAAAGCTCGACCGGCGGACAGATGGTCTGCGCCCCGCGGCGAACGAGAAACTGCGCGGCCGCGCCATTGTAGACGTTTATGAACGGCCCGGCCACGAACGGCTGGCCGGCCAGCGCCGGGAGAGCGGTGACGTCATTGATCTCGACCAGTCGCCCGACGCCGCACAATTCTTCGATCGAGCGCCGCTCCCGCGTGGTGATCGGCGAGGCCAGCGTGGAGAGCACGACTTCCTTTCCAGCCCGTTCCAGCCGCTCGATCAGCTCAGGCCAGATGGGGTTCGAGAACGGCATGCGCTTGCCGCAGACCACCTCGCCGAGATGAACGCGCTCGACCGGTGCCTCATCGGCGATGCGATAGTAGAAATCCTTGAGCCTCTCGGCGGGCCAGTGAAAGAACACCGGACCTAACGTCAACGCGATTGACGGCATGGCCTATCTCCAGGTCTTGCGATAGGCGCCGGTCGTCTGCCGGCCACCCTCCGACATGCCGGCCAGGATTCGGTCGATCTCAAGCGGGTCATAGCCTTGCTCGGCGGCGTCGACCGCCTCCCGGAAGGCACGCACCACCTGGGTGACATATCCCTTGCCTCGCTGCCGGCCTTCGATTTTCAGGGCAGTGACTCCCGCCTTGCGCAGAGCCACGATCATGCTGCCCGCATTAAGGCTGACCGGATCCTCGAAGAGGTGCCCGGCCTTGCCGGCTGCCTTGAACTGTCCCTTGCAAAGCGTGGGGTAGCCGACCGGCTCGCCCGCCTCGTAGCGGTCGATGGTGAAACCCGAGAGCTGGGCCGTGGTAGCGCCTTTTTCCTCGAAGTAGTTGACCGACTCGGGTGGCGAACACACGCCACTCAGGTTCGGCGATCTGCCACTCGCATAGGACGATAGATGGCAGCGGCCTTCCATCATCACGCACAAGCCGCCAAACACGAAGGCTTCGGTCTCGACAGCGATGGCGCGGTTGAGCGCGGCGATCTCCTGCACCGAAAGCACGCGCGGCAGAACGACGCGGCGAACATGAAACGCCTCCGCATAGAAGCCTATGGCTTCGGGCGTTGCCGCCGCGGCCTGCACGGAGAGATGCAGGCGCGTGTCGGGATGGCTGGTCGCCATATGGTCGAGCACGGCGATGTCGGCCGCGATGATCGCATCGGCGCCGCTCGCCGAGGCGATATCCGCGGCCTTGCGCCACGGCTCCGGGTCTTGGGCGCGCGCAAATGTATTGATGGCAACCAATACCCTGCTGCCGTGGTCGTGCGCGAATCGTATCGCCTCCTTCATCTCGGAAGGCGAAAAGTTGAGGCCCGGAAAGTTGCGGGCATTCGTCTCGTCGCGGAAGCCGCAGTAAACCGCATCGGCGCCGGCTTGGACTGCGGCGCGCAGCGTTGCCGGCGTGCCCGCCGGACAGACGAGTTCCATGCGGACTTCATTGCTCATGGCCGCTCCCTCTGCGTGCACGCGGCGCTGGTAGAGAGTCGTCTGACGACATCGAGGCCGCCAAGGATGGCGTCGTTGGCAAGGCGCGCGGCCATCCCTTTCAAGCCGAGCAGGTCCGCAGGCCGCAGTTCTGCGTCCTCGATGGCATTGCGCAGTGCAACCACCGCTTCGGTGCGCCCGGTTATCGAAATGGTCCGGTGAAAGAACAGGGCGTCGCCGTCGAATGTGCCGTCGAGAATGCCGAGAAGCATCATGATCGGCCCGCGTATGACGACATTGGAAGGCGCCGGACTGGACCCGACCACGACCTGCACGGTGGCTGCGGTGCCCTTCGGGATTACCACAAAGGCAAAGGGAAGGTCGGTCGGGTCGATCAGGTAGCGCGCACTGTCGTGCTCGCCGAGCCGTTCGAACAGTTCGGGTCGACGCCGCGCCAGCGATCTGAGTGACAGTGTCAGCAGCGGCCCGAGCGGCAAGCCGGCGGCAGGCGGCAGGAATCGTCGCGCGAACGCAGGCACACTGATCCCGCCGGCATCAAGTTGCATTTTGAGATACTCCCTCGCACGACGCCTCTATAGGCGAGGCGACAAGGGAGAAGTTTGTTCCCGAGCAAACAACGTCATGCGTCGTGCAGCCGGACTGTTATCCGGCATCGTGGCGCCGCATTCCGCCGGGCATTTCAGCGCTCTTTGCGCCGGCTCAATGTTGCTCGTGCCGCGCCCTGATACTCGACACGTGCCGAACCCTGCCTCCCATCGGATCGTTCAATGTATCAGCGTCGCCTCCCACCTTTCGCTAGCCTTGGCTCGTTTTTGTCATTTCTGGAGCGAAAGGACGAAATACACACGGTGGAGGCGACCGTTTCCATGCGCCTCGAACTTACCGAACTCCACCGCAGGACCATTGCGGAGGCAGGGCCTGCGCTCCGCTTGAGCCATGCGCTCGACGATCGCGGCGTGGCGTCGTCCTTGCCGGTGGTCACCAACCTCTTCGGTACGCGCCAGCGCGTGGCGTGGGGACTCGGCACCGAGCCGGAGGGGCTCGAAGCGCTCGGCGAGCTGCTGGCGTGGATGCGGTCGCCCAAACCGCCGCGCGACCTGCGCGAGGCGCGCACGCTGCTGCGGGCCGCTCGCAATGCGTTCAATGCACGCCCCAGAAGGATCGCGGCGCCGCGCGCATGGCGCGAGATCGATCCTGATTTCCGCCAATTGCCGGTGCAGACCTGTTGGCCGGACGATGCGGGGCCGCTCATCACCTGGGGGGTGGTGATCACCCGTCCGCCGGGCGCCGACAACTTCGAACTCTACAATCTCGGCGTCTACCGAATGCAGGTGCTGGACCGGGATCGCGCCATCATGCGATGGCTGCCGATGCGAGGCGGGGCCCGGCACCATCGTCAATGGCAGGCGATAGGTTCGGATT
>JALYWP010000332.1 GCA_030852655.1 Pseudomonadota bacterium
CGCTTCTTCGCGTCGGCCGACGCAACCGCAGCGACGGTCGAGGAATGCCTGCGCTTCGATGCGCCGCTGCACCTCTTCACCCGCTATGCCTATGAGGACGTCGAGATCGCACCAGGCGCGACCGTCAGGTCGGGCGAGCAGGTCGGCCTGCTGCTCGGCATGGCGAACCGCGATCCGAAAGCCTTCGCCGAGCCTGAGGTCTTTCGTCACGGTCGCGCCGACCAGAAGAACGTCTCCTTCGGTGCCGGCATCCACTTCTGCATCGGCGCGCCGCTGGCGCGGCTGGAATTGCAGGTGGCGCTGAAAGTGCTGTTCGATCGCCTGCCGGGCTTGGCGCTTGCCGAAGAACCACGCTTCCGCGACAGCTGGCATTTCCACGGGCTGGAAAGGCTGATGGTGATATCCGCCTCTACACCCTGATCACATATTCCTTCCGGGTCGTCTCGAGCACTTCCCACGTTCCCTTGAAGCCGGGCTTGAGGACGAAACTGTCGCCGGCGCTGACGGTGCGCGTCTCGCCGCCATCTTCCGAAATGACCGAGACGCCGGAGAGGATGTGGCAGAATTCCCATTCGTCGTATTCGATGCGCCATTTGCCGGGCGTCGCCTCCCAGATACCGGCATAGAGCCCGCCCTTCTCCTCGTCGAGGTTCCAGGTCCGGAATTTCGGCTCGCCTGAAACGAGGCGGTCCTCCGCCGGCGCGCCGTGCTCGGGCTCGACGAGTTCGGCGTCGATGTCGACGAAATTGGCCATGGTCCCTCCAAGGAAAAACCCCGGCAGCGGGCGGCTGCCGGGGTTCAATCTTGCATGCCGGCTCAGGCCTTGGCCAGCGCCTGCTCGAGGTCCGCGATGATGTCCTTGGCGTCCTCGATGCCGATCGACAGGCGCACCACATCCGGGCCGGCACCCGCCGCGATCTTCTGCTCGTCGGAGAGCTGGCGATGCGTCGTCGAGGCCGGATGGATGACCAGCGAGCGCGTGTCGCCGAGGTTGGCGAGGTGCGAGAACAGCTCCAGCGCTTCGACGAACTTGACGCCGGCGTCGTAGCCGCCCTTCAGCCCGAAGGTGAACACCGAGCCGGCGCCCTTCGGCGAATAGCGCTTCTGCAGCGCGTTGTTCTTGTCGCCGGGCAGGCCGGGATAGGAAACCCAGGAGACCTTCGGATGCTTGGACAGCCATTCGGCGACGGCTTGTGCATTGTCGCAATGGCGCTGCATCCTGAGCGGCAGGGTTTCGGAGCCGGTCAGGATCAGGAAGGCGTTCTGCGGGGCGATCGCAGGGCCGATGTCGCGCAGGCCGAGCACGCGGCAGGCGATGGCGAAGGCGAAATTGCCGAAGGTCTCGTGCAGCACGATGCCGCCATATTCCGGGCGCGGCTCGGACAGCATCGGGTAGTTGCCGGATTTCGACCAGTCGAACGTGCCGCCGTCGACGATGATGCCGCCCATCGAATTGCCGTGGCCGCCGATGAACTTGGTCAGCGAATGGACGATGATGTCGGCGCCATGCTCGATCGGCCGGACCAGGTAGGGTGTCGCCAGCGTGTTGTCGACGATCAGCGGCAGGCCGTGCTTGTGGGCGATCTTGGCGATCGCCTCGATGTCGACGAACACGCCACCGGGGTTTGCCAGGCTTTCGATGAAGACGGCGCGGGTCTTGTCGTCGATCTGGCTCTCGAAGGTCGAGATGTCGTCGACGTCGGCCCAGCGCACTTCCCAGCCGTAGTTCTTGAAGGCATGGCCGAACTGGTTGATGGAGCCGCCATAGAGCTTGCGGGCGGCGATGAAATTCTCGCCCGGACGCATGATCGTGTGGAAGATCAGATGCTGCGCCGAATGGCCCGACGCGGTGGCGAGCGCCGCCGTGCCGCCCTCAAGCGCGGCGACGCGTTCCTCTAGCACAGCCTGCGTCGGGTTCATGATGCGGGTGTAGATGTTGCCGAAGGCCTTCAGCCCAAACAGCGAGGCCGCGTGGTCGGCGTCGTCGAATACATAGCCCGTGGTCTGATAGATCGGGGTGATGCGGGCGCCGGTCGCCGGGTCGGGTTTCGAGCCGGCGTGTACGGCGAGCGTGCTGAACCCCGGTGTCTGCTGGGACATATTCCTCTCCAATGCTTCTTTCTGGAAATCGATTGCTATCTTTGGCCAAGCCTAGGGCCGATTGCAAAGAAGAAAATGTCGCGTAGGCCGGAAGTTTGAAACGCCGCGGATACAAAGAGCCGGCTTTCTGGAATTTCCGGTTATCGGGCAGTCGATGGCGGCGCTATTTCTGGCGGATGCCGAAACTCTGGAAGCCGGAGCGCATGACGGGCTTCTTCGACGACAGCACGCCCGAATTGACGCCGGTCCAGGCGATCTCGCCCGACAGGCGGCCATATTCGATCTTGGGGCAGCGGTTCATCACGACCTTGATGCCGGCAGCCTCTGCGCGCGCGGCCGCTTCGTCATGGCGGACGGTAAGCTGCATCCAGACCACCTTGGGCAGCGGCTCGAGCTTCAGCACCTCGTCGACGATGGCCGGTACTGCATCGGACGAGCGGAAGATGTCGACCATGTCGAGCGCGACGGGAATGTCGGCGAGCCGTGCGAAGACTTTCCTGCCGAGAATCTCGTTGCCGGCCTGGCCCGGATTGACTGGATAGACGTCGAAACCCTTGTTCAGCAGGTATTTCAGCACGAAGAAGCTCGGCCGCACATCATTGGCGGAAGAGCCGACGATCGCGATGGTCTTCACCGAGTTCAGTATGCCGGAGATATAGGCGTCGTCGTAGCGGTCATGATTCATGGCGCGGTGTTAGCCGCAACAGACACCCTCAATCAAGCCGCAACGCAAGCGGATCAGGCGGGCAGCGAGATGTTGCCGGCTGCATCGATCGGGAAGTCGGGATTGTGCGCCACCTCCCAGACATGCCCGTCGGCGTCGGCGAAATAGCCGTACCAGCCGCCCCAGAACGCCCTGCCGGCCGGCTTGACGATCTTTCCGCCCGCACGCTCGGCCGCGGCGAGCAC
>JALYWP010000344.1 GCA_030852655.1 Pseudomonadota bacterium
GCACGGATGCAGTCGCGGAGTTCATCGAAGGCCCGGACAAGGCCGGCCATGAAGGCGCCGAGCGCGGGCATATCGACATGGCGCGCGCCAAGGCGGGCGGCCTCGCCGGCGGGCTTTGCGCGATCTATGTCACGTCGGGACATCTCGAATTCGGCAGACCGGACGCCAAGGGACACTATGCGACACCGCTTGCGGAGCCGCTCGAACGGCAACCCTCGCTGGATATTGCGCTCGACATGGCGGCGATCGCGCTGCGCATCGAGCGGGCGGGCGGCTGGAATATCTGCCGCAGCGTGGCGGACGTCGAAGCCGCGATGCGGGCGGGCAAGTTCGCCGCGGTGCTCCACATGGAAGGCTGCGAGGCGATCGATGCCGAGCTTTCGGCGCTGGAGGTCTTCTACGCTGCCGGCCTGCGCTCGCTCGGACCGGTCTGGAGCCGCAACAACATCTTCGGGCACGGCGTGCCCTTCGCCTATCCGATGAGCCCGGATACCGGCCCGGGCCTGACCGACGCCGGCAGAAGGCTGGTGAAGGAGTGCAACCGGCTCGGCATCATGATCGATCTCGCCCACATCACCGAGAAGGGCTTCTGGGATGTGGCGAAGCTGTCGGACAAGCCGCTGGTGGTCAGCCATTCCAACGCGCACGCGATCACGCCGGCGGCGCGCAACCTGACCGACCGGCAGCTCGACGCGGTGCGCGAGAGCAAGGGGCTGGTCGGGCTGAACTTCGCCGTGGGCATGCTGAGGCCGGACGGACGCGAGGATGCCGACACGCCGATATCCGACATGATCCGGCATATCGACCATCTGGTCGAGAATGTCGGGATCGAGGGCGTGGCGCTCGGATCGGATTTCGACGGAGCCACGGTTCCGGCCGAAATCGGCGACGCGTCGGGCCTTCAGACGCTCGTTGAAGGCTTGAGGAACGCCGGATATGGTGAGAGCGACCTGGCCAAGATATGCTGCGAGAACTGGCTGAGGATACTGGCTTCGGCCTGAAAGCGGCGCACGGCCATGCTGGAGGCCGAGGAGATCGCGACGTCGGCCGTACAGGGTTCCATCCGCACGAGGTGACATGGGCCAGCGCCACATGCTCGGCCACGACATTGCGGTCATCACCCATCTGTGCGGCCGGAATTGCCCCGGCGTTTGCCGTGCGGGAAAAAGCGCTCCATATCAGGACCGGGTGGTTGCTACACGAACGGAGTTTATGATGAACAAGGTCACCTACGAAATCGTCGAGCATGACGGAGGCTGGGCCTACAAGCTCGGCACCACCTATTCGGAAACCTTCGCTTCCCATGCCGATGCGCTAGCTGCCGCCAAAATCGCGGCGGCCGAGCAGCAGGTGGCTGGCAGAACCGAGGGAATCGAGTACGAAGATGCGGCGGGCAAGTGGCACGGCGAGGTGGCGCAAGGCGACGACCGTCCGCAAACCGAAGTTTCCGACGAGACCAAACCGGACTGACATCAACATAATCGGACAGACATGCACATACTTGTCATCGGCGCGGCCGGAATGGTCGGGCGCAAGCTTGTCGAGGCGCTGGTCGCCAAGGGCGAAATCAACGGCAAGCTGGCCGAAAGGCTGACGCTGGTCGACATTGTCGAACCGACGGCGCCGGCGCGCTTTGCCGGCAGGACCAGGAGTGTGGCCGCCGACCTTTCGGACGAAGGCGTGGCCGCAGCGCTGATCGCCGAGCGACCCGACCTGATCTTCCATCTCGCGGCGATCGTATCAGGCGAAGCGGAAGCCGATTTTGAGAAGGGCTACCGGGTCAATCTCGACGGAACGCGAGAATTGCTCGAGGCGATCAGGCTGGAAGGCCGGAAATCGCCCTACAAGCCGAAGCTCGTCTTCACATCGTCGATCGCTGTCTTCGGCGAGCCGCTGCCTGATGTCATCGGCGACACGCATCACCACACGCCGCTGACCAGCTACGGCACGCAGAAGGCGATCGGCGAGCTGCTGCTTGCAGACTATTCGCGGCGCGGCTTCCTCGACGGCATCGGAATCCGCCTGCCGACCATCGTAATCAGGCCGGGCAAACCGAACAAGGCGGCATCGGGCTTCTTCTCCAACATTTTGCGCGAGCCGCTGTCCGGTCTCGAAGCCGTACTGCCGGTCGCGGAGAGCGTCAGGCACTGGTTCGCCAGTCCGCGGGCCGCGGTGCGGTTCCTGGTCCATGCGGCGGAACTCGACACGACAGCGCTCGGCAGCCAACGCTCGCTCAGCATGCCGGGACTGACCGCAACAGTCGGCGAGGAGATCGAGGCGCTCAGGCGCGTCGCTGGCGACAGGGCGGTGAGGCTGATCCGCCACGAACCGGACGAGACGATCATCGGGATGGTCGCGGGATGGCCGCGGAATTTCGACGCAAGCCGGGCAATTTCACTCGGTTTCGAGGCGGAGAAGTCTTTCGACGAGATCATCCGCGCGCATGTCGAAGACGAGCTCGGCGGCACCATCCCGGCATAGCTGCCGCCACGACGGTAGGCAGCGCCGATATCCCAGGATGCTTCGAGTAGCCCGCGCGCCGGCCTACTCAGCCGGCGACGGTTTCTTCTTGAACATGCCGACAAGATTGTCCCAGAGCTCGATCTTGGCGCCCTGGCGTTTCATGATCACGCCCTGCTGGATGATCGAGAGCAGATTGTTCCAGGCCCAGTAGATGACGAGCCCGGCCGGGAACGACGCCAGCATGAAGGTGAAGATCACCGGCATCCAGGTGAAGATCATCTGCTGCGTCGGGTCCGGCGGCGTCGGGTTCATGCGCATCTGCAGGAACATCGTGACGCCCATGATCAGCGGCCAGACGCCGATCATCAGGAATGCCGGAACGGCGAAGGGCAGCAGGCCGAACAGGTTGAAGATCGAGGTCGGATCGGGCGCCGCAAGGTCCTGTATCCAGCCGAAGAAGGGCGCGTGGCGCATCTCGATGGTGACGTAGAGCACCTTGTAGAGCGCGAAGAAGACCGGGATCTGGATCAGCACCGGCCAGCAACCGGCCAGCGGATTGATCTTCTCGGTCTTGTAGAGTTCCATCATCGCCTGCTGCTGCTTCATCTTGTCATCCGCGTATTTCTCGCGGATCTCGAGCATCTTGGGCTGCACCATCTTCATGTTCGCCATCGACTTGTAGGACTTGTTGGCGAGCGGGAAGAAGACGGCCTTTACGATGACGGTGGTGGCCAGGATGGCGAGGCCGAAATTGCCGAGCGCCCGGTAGAGCCAGTCGATGAGATGGAACATCGGCTTGGTGATGAAATAGAACCAGCCCCAGTCGATCAGCAGTTCGAACTGGCGGATCTGACGGTCGACCTCATAGGCCTGGATCTTGCCGACTTCCTTCGCGCCGGCAAAGACCAGCGTCTCGACAGTGGCTGACTGGCCGGCGGGCACGGCGATCGGATCGGTCAGATAGTCGGCCTGATAGCGCGGGCGGCCGTCGGCGAAATAGGAGAAGCGCGGCTGAAACGCCTGCTGTCCGGGAGGCACGAGCGTCGCGGCCCAGTATTTATCGGTGATGCCGAGCCAGCCATCGGTCGACTTTCCGGGCACGATCTGCTTGTCCTCCTCGATCGAGCCGTAGCTGATTTCCTGCAGGCCCTCCTCGCCGGTGACACCGATGAGGCCTTCGTGCAGCACGTAGGTGGAGCCGCCCAGCGGCTTGTCGAAGCGGGTGATGCGGCCATAGGCGGAGAGCGCGACGTCGCCGCCACCGGCATTCGTCACGGTGTCGCTCACGGTGAACATGTAGTTCTGGTCGACCGCGATGGTGCGCTTGAAGGTCAGGCCTTTCTCGTTGACATAGGTGAGCGTGACCGGCGTCGCGGGGGTGAGCGTCGCGCCCGAGTCGGCTGTCCAGACAGTATCGGGACCGGGAACCGCGCCGGTGGCGTCGTTGCCGACGAAGCCGATCTCGCTGTAGAAGCCCGACGGCAATGCCTGCGGGTTCAGGAGTTGGATGATCGGCGAATCCGGATCGACCGTGACGCGGTAATGCTTGAGGCTGATGTCGTCGATGCGCGCGCCGGTCAGGTTGATCGAACCCTCGAGGCTCGGCGTGTCGATGGCGACGCGGCCCGACGCTGCGATGACCTGGGCGCGGTCGGCCACGGCGGCCTGCGCTGCGGGCGCGCCGGGAATGCCGGCCTGCGGCTGCGCCGGAATAGCCGCGCCGGGCATCGCCGGCTGCCCGGAGGTAGGCTGCCCAGCGGCCGTCTGTTCGGCGGCGATCCGCTCCTGCTCGATGCGGGCGCTCTCGCGCTGGGATTCGACCTTCGGATTCATGTAGAATACCTGCCAGAGCGTCAGGATCAGCACCGAAAGCGCGATGGCGATGAAGAAATTGCGGTTGTTTTCCATCATAAGCCTTTGGGAATCCTAGCGCGTCTTGCGCAGTCGCCGCGACAGCTCTGTCCTGATCTCGGCAAAGGGCGCGGCCAGCACATCCTCGCGCCCGACGATCACATAGTCGCTGCCGGGCTTCATGTCACCTGCCGCATCGATGCGGACGGCCTCTTTCAAACGCCTGCGGACGCGATTTCTCACCACCGCGTTGCCGACTTTCTTCGTTACTGTGAAGCCGACGCGTGCGGCGTCCCCGTCGCCGCGTTCGAGAACTTCCAAAAGGAAAAGCCGCCCGCGGCGTTTTTCACCACGCCGGACGGCCAGAAATTCCGCCCGCTTGCGCAGTCGCGCCGGAGCGGGACGCCGGGGCTTGCCGATCTCCGGCAAAGTGACGCTTTCGTTCAGGCGGAGAGCCGCTTGCGGCCACGATTGCGGCGAGCGGCGACGACGCCGCGACCACCCTTGGTAGCCATGCGGGCACGGAATCCATGCCGACGCTTGCGGACGAGTTTTGACGGCTGATAGGTACGCTTCATTTGTTTTAATACCGCGGGGTGCGGCCCTTCTTGATGCTGTCACCGATGCAACAGGAGCTTGGCCGGGCCGTCTTGGCGCAACCGAAGTCGCGCCGGACTGAAGGCCCGAGCGTGCGCGGCCTTATAGAAAGAAGGGGTTGGGGAGTCAACGGGAGTGGTTCCGCTCGCCGGCAACATGCTGCGAGGAGACCGAGATCGGCATTTCCAACCTCGTTGGCACGAGATTACCCAGAGATAACCATCGCCGTCGCGGCGCCAGCGCTTGTAGCGATGCTCGCCCCAATTGTAAGGAAGGTGCGCGCTCCGCAAGCGCACTGACTCGTCGCCGCCTTGCCGGGAAGCGGTCAGTCCAGGGTAAGGGCATTCATGGCAAAGGTACTTACTCCCGACATCTGTGTTATCGGCGCCGGGCCGGGCGGGCTCGCCGTGGCCACCGGAGCGGCGGCCTATGGCGTCAAGGTCGTGCTGGTCGACAGGGATCGGGCAAGCGACAACCTCGATCGCGCACTCCTTGTCTCCTCCCCCTCAGTAGCGCTGGGCGCCGCCGCAAAGCGGGCGCAGGCAATGCGGGCGGGTACCGGATTCGGCATCGCAGAAGCCGAGCCGGAGGTCGATTTCAAGGCGGTGATGGAACATGTCCGTGAGGTCGCGGCGGCGGCCGCGCCCACCGCTTCCGTCGAGCGACTGGCCACGCTCGGGGTGACAGTGATCGGCGCCGAAGCCCGCTTCAGCGGCCGCGGGCGGCTCATCGCGGGCGACACCGAAATACGCGCGCGGCGCTATGTACTGGCGACCGGTTCGACGCCAATCGTGCCCGCCATTACGGGCATCGAGGAGATCGGCTGCCTCACCAGCGACACGGTGCTCGGTCTCCGCCGCCGGCCGGCGCATCTCGTCATCATCGGCGGCAGTTCGACTGGATTGGAACTGGCGCAGGCGTTCCGGCGCCTCGGTTCGCAGGTCACGGTGATCGAGCCGGCGACGGTGCTGCCCGACGAGGATCCGGAAATGGCCTCGGTCATTGCCCGCAGGCTGCGCGCCGAAGGGGTCGCCATCCGGGAAGGCGCCAGGGTGACTGCGGTCGAGCGGCGCGGCAAGACCAGCGTCAGGGTGCGAATTGAGACGGACGCCGGCGCCGAAGAGGTCGACGGCAGCCATCTGCTCGTCGCGGTCGGGCGAGCACCCGACGTCGACGGCCTCGACCTGAGGAAGGCGCGCGTTCAGTTGAAGGGCGACGCGGTCGATGTCAGCGCCATGCTGCGCACGACGAACCGCAGGATCTACGCCATCGGCGCCGTCACCGGCGCGCAGCCGTCGGCCCATATGGCGACCTATCACGCGGACCTCGTGCTCAAGGCGCTGCTGTTCAGGATGCCGGCAAAGGATCGCGCCATCATATCCCGCGTCGTCCATACCGATCCGGAACTCGCCCATGTCGGCATGACCGAGGCGCAGGCGTCGAAGCGCTACAGGAAACTCGCCATCCTGCGCTGGCCCTACGCCGAAAACGAACGCGCGCGCGCCGAGCGCCGCACGGAAGGCCATATCAAGCTCGTCGCGACGAAGAACGGCGACATACTCGGCGTCACGATCGCCGGCGCGAATGCATCCGAGCTCATCGGCATCTGGGCGCTGGCGCTGGCCAAGGGCCTCGGCCTGAAAGACATGGCATCGGCCGTGCCGCCCCATCCGACCACGGGCGAAATTGGCAAAAGCGCGGCGATCAGCTATTTTGCCGGCAGGGCGCAAAGGCCGCTGGCACGCGGCGTCGTGCGCCTGCTGCAACTTTTCGGCTGAGGTGGAGGAACGCCGCGGCCAGGGGCGTTGTCCGGCATGAACGAGAAAGCTTCCAACGAAGCCGCTGGAATTCGCGAAGAGGCGCCGTCCCGTACGGTGCCACTCGCACGCGGCCTGTCGGTCAAGCTGCTCATGCTCACCGTGCTCTTCGTGATGATCGCGGAAGTGCTGATCTTCCTGCCCTCGATCGCCAATTTCAAGCTGCGCTGGCTGGAGGAACGGCTGGGGACGGCTGCGGCAGTGTCGGTGGTGCTCGTCCGGGAGGATGCGGACAGCCTGCCGCGGACGCTGCAGGACGACGTGCTGCTGGCGATCGGCGCCAAGGCAATCGCGGTGCGCGACGACGGCGTTTCGCGGCTGCTCGTCATCGCGGAAATGCCGCCCGAGGTAGACGAGCATATCGACCTCGCCCACACCGGCCCTGTCGTGGCCCTGTCTGGCGCGCTCGACACGCTGTTCTTCGGCGGCAATCGGATGCTGCGCGTCTTCGGCAAGGTCGGCGAGAGCGCCACCGAGTTCGAGCTCATCATCCCCGACAACAGGCTGCGCGCGGCGATGCTGGTCTATTCGCGCAACGTCGCCCTTCTCTCGCTGGTGATCTCGCTGTTCACCGCGACGCTCGTCTATGCGGCCATCGATCGCATCATGATCCGGCCTATCCGGGCGATGACGAGTTCGATGCTCGCCTTTGCGCGGGCGCCCGACGATCCCGGCCGCATCATCACGCCGGAGGACCGCTCGGACGAGATCGGCGTCGCCGAGCGCGAGCTTGCCGACATGCAGAAGCACATGCAGAGGACACTCGGCGAGCAGAAGCATCTCGCCGATCTCGGCCTTGCCGTCTCCAAGATCAACCACGACATGCGCAACATTCTGGCCTCGGCGCAGTTGCTCAGCGACAGGCTGCGCGCGGTGCGCGACCCGTCGGTCCAGGCTTTCGCGCCGAGACTGCTGCGCACGCTGGACCGCGCCGTCTCCTATTCGGAAGGCGTGCTCGCCTATGGCCGGACGCAAGAGGCGCCGCCCTCGCGCCGGCGGCTGCGGCTGCGGCACCTCGTCGACGAAGTGCAGGACCTGCTTGGGGTGGACGAGGCCGGCGGCATAGAATTCGTCAACGCGGTCGAGGCCGGCTTCGAAGTCGATGCCGATTCCGAGCAACTGTTCCGCGTCCTCACCAACCTGTCGCGCAACGCGATCCAAGCGATGTCTGCCGACGACGCCGCATCGATCGTACGGCGGCTAAGCATTTCGGCCGAGCGCATCGGCAGCGTCAGCCGCATTCTCGTCAGCGACACCGGACCCGGCCTGCCACAGAAGGCGCGCGAGAACCTGTTTGCCGCTTTCCGCGGCTCGGCGCGCAGCGGCGGCACGGGGCTGGGATTGGCGATCGCGCACGAACTGGTTCGCGCCCATGGCGGCTCGCTCGAACTTATCGAGAGCATCGGCGGCCGCACGGTGTTCTCGGTGTCGATCCCCGACCAGCCCGTGCGCCTCGACGAAGCGCGCAGCGGACTGAGGCGGCCCGCCTGACTGAGCGCGGCAGAGTCGAACGTCGATAGCCGACGTCCATGTCGCCGGCGGCGGAACCTGCCCATTTCGCCCTGGCCCTGATATGCGGCGAAAAGTTTTGCCGCGACCCGGCTTGCTTTTCGCGTGCGGCGTCGCTAGGTAGCACGTCACATCGGGGCCGGTGCAGCATCGGCCCCGAGGGCCCTGTGCCCGGTACGCGCCCGTAGCTCAGCTGGATAGAGCACCAGACTACGAATCTGGGGGTCAGAGGTTCGAATCCTTTCGGGCGCGCCACTCTTCAAGCAAGTGCTTGAAATCGCTTAAAGCGTTGATTTTACATCATTCTGGTCTGCACGCTTGCTACTGGCGCGTGCTACTGACGGAGCGTAGAATGACGCGCATGAAATACGTCCAGCGACGAGCAAATCGGTTCGAATTTCGGTATCAGCTACCAGCGGACATCGCTGGTCAGCCATTCCCGACGCCCTGGCCGGAAGCCGTCGAGTGGTGTGTGAACCGCAAGTCCGGCCGATTTAAAAGTGAGTTGGTACGATCGCTGCAGACGAACGACCTGCGAGCAGCCGAACGAGCAGCCCTTCCCCTAATCGAAGACGCCCATCGTCTCGTGGATCTCGCCAGGAAATCGCTAACCGACGGGCCACCGACGGAAATCGCGTTGAGCACGATAGATGCCCTCGCCGCCGCCCACACGGTACGACTGATGAGCAATGACGAAGCGCTTCGCCACAAAGGGCTTGGCCTAAACCTCGACACGGGTACGCTCGCCCCCGACGGGCTCGGGATGACCGATGGCGACATCAAAATGTACCGATCGCTCGTAGCCTCGCTCGACAGCTTGTCACGAGATGAAGTCGCCAAGATGCGCGGCAGTGAAGCCATTCATCGTGTCATCGACAAGTCGGTGGAGGACGCCGGGATAGTTCTTCACCCGGACGACCCGGCATGGCGCCAACTCGAGCTCGCATTCATCAAGGCGCAGAGAAAGGCGATACGAGCGATCACCGCTCGGCTGGAGGGAGAAGAAATCGCAACGCCGCAGGTCGTTGATACAAGGACCCTGTCACTAACCAGTGCGCTGGCCAATTGGTCGCGGTCAAACAGCCGATCGGCTCGGAAACCACGTCAGGAGTCGATCAACGAAGCTACCCGGGCGGTGCAGCGATTTGTCGAGTTTCATGGCGACCTCGATATCGCGACCATCACCAAGACGCATGCTCGTGAATTTCGCGACGCGCTGGCAAGAATCCCCAAACGCCTCCCTCATAAACTTGCCAAGCTCCGTTTACCGGAACTGCTGACTAGGGACCTGAGCAGCTTCGAACCGCGCAACGCACAAACGATCAATAAGAGCCTCAACTTGATCGCTGGGGTTCTCGCGAAGGCGGAGAAAGATGGGCACTTCGACGGCGCTACCAACTGGTCCAATCCGTTCTATGTGACGTTCGACGTTTCCACGTTGGAGAAGGAACATTACGAACCATTCAGCATCGACGAATTGAACAAGCTATTTGCTTCCCCGGTCTTCGCTGTAGGGAAGAGGCCAATTGGCGGCAAGGGCGAAGCCGCATTCTGGCTCCCGCTGATTGCGCTGTATGCTGGCGCACGCCGAACGGAAATCGCGCAGCTCAAGCTTGGGGACATTCGTACCGGTGGCGCCGGCATTGCTTTCATCGACTTCAATGACGAGGGCGACGACCAGAACCTCAAGACCGCAACTTCAGCTCGGTCGGTCCCCATCCACCGCGATTTGATCGCCGCCGGCTTGCTCGACTACGTCGCTGAACGAGCTGGAAGGGCGATGGTCGAGGGTCCGCTCTGGGCCGAGTTTACATCGCCGATCGGGCCGAAAGCCAAATTGTGGTCGAAGTGGTTTGGCCGCTACTTGGGTGAGCACTCCGTCGATAGCCCATCGAAGACCTTCCATTCGTTTCGGCACACGTTCAAGCGAGCGTGCCGCGAGGCGGGGATCACGGAAGAAGTTCACCACGCTTTCACCGGTCACGCGGGCGGTGGTGTCGGGCGTAGCTATGGTAGAATGCGGCGCAGCGACGGCGTGATGGACCGCGGGATTTCCCTTGAGCGACTGAAAGCTGAGATCGATCGAGTCGCTTATGACGGCCTAGTCTTGCCTCGTTGGAAAAGCCACTCGTGACATTTGTATGGATGTAGCACGAGTGACACACGACTTCGGCGCCGTCGACTCGCCAGCCCAAACGGACGTCTCGATTGGGGCCGGTTGCGGACGGTCCGCAATCAGGGTGAATTCAACGGTTAGAGTGCGGTCGTCTCAAGCTTGCTGTGGCCGAGCAGGACCTGGATGACGCGGATGTCGACATATCCTGTTCGAGCAGGTGGGTGGCGAAGCTGTGACGCAGCGTGTGCGGGCTGACGCGCTTGCAGATGCCGGCGACCTCGGCGGCCTCCTGGACCGCGCGATGCAGTTGCCGCGACGAGATCGGATCGGTCCGGCTGCGGCCGGGGAACAGCCAGCCATGTGGAAGCATGATCCCGCGACGCCTGCCTTCGCGCCACCACAGCCGCAGCAGTTCCAGGAGTTGCGGCGAGAGCATCGCGTTGCGATCCTTGCGGCCCTTGCCCTGCTCGACACGGAGGAGCATGCGCGCCGAGTCGACGTCATCGACCTTGAGGTGCGCGACCTCGGACACGCGCAGGCCCGCGCCATAGGCGACGCCAAGCGCGGCCTTGTACTTGAGGCCCGGTGCGGCTTCGAGCAGCCGCCCCGCTTCCTCCACGCTGGGCACATCCGGCAGCTTGCGGTGATAGCGGGTGATCACCAAGGCGCGCGACAGATCCCGGCGCTGCAGTGTCACCAGAAACAGGAACCGCAGCGCCGATACCGCGCCGTTGATGGTCGCAGGTCCGACGCCCTTCTCATGCTGATCAAACTGGAAGCGGCGGATATCCTCTGGCGTCGCGGTGTCGGGCGAGCGGCCGAGGAACGCGGCGAAGCATCGGACGTGACGAACATAGTCCTGCCGCGTGTGGGAGCCCAGGCCCCGCATGAGCATGTCGTGTTGCATGCGCTGGCGAAGCGGAGAAATAGGGGCATCGGTCGACGGGGTATCCATGGCGAGTTCCTCTCGTTGAAGGGAACTCCATGGTCGGCTCGCTCGCCGCAACCTGCTCAAAGGCTATGAAGACTACGCCATCACAGGGCAAGGCGCCCCTCCCGCGAAGCGGGTCGTCTAATCGGTCGGCCGTCAAGGGGGTGAGTGCAAGGCAATCGTCCTTTCTGCCGAGCTCGTCCTTCGTATGCCGGGTACAGGGTCGTCTACGCGGTCGATGCAAAAGATCGCCGCAGGATGAGTTTCGCAGGTGAGATCTTCCTATGTTCGTTGCGCAATCTGCTTAACGAGGCAGTTGCTTCCCGCTTCGCGGAATGATCTCAGCCACGTCCCGGCAGGGACGTCTCGGTGCGTCCTGTAAGGACGCTGTTGTTGGAATGGTATGACGGAATCGTCGCAGGCGAGCGACTGGAGAATTAGGCTGCGGGCGTTCCTCCGTGCGGATCGAACAGCTCGCCCGTCCGGAGCATCGCATGCATGATCACTGCCAGCTTGCGCGCCAGGGCCACGGCCGCTCGCTTGAAGTCGAGCCGTTCTTTGAGTTCCAACGCCCAGGTTCGCAGGGTGCTGGTATCCGTCGACCGGTTCAGGATGACCGCGGCCGCCTCGTATAGCAGTCCGCGCAACTGATTGTCGCCACGGCGCGAGATATGGCTGTCATTATCGACCTCGCCGGACTGGTAGCGTCTCGGGGTCAGGCCTACCCATGCGCCCACGGCGCGCGAGTTCCTGAAGTTCGCCGGGTCCTCCACGGCTGCGGCAAAGGCGGTGGC
>JALYWP010000065.1 GCA_030852655.1 Pseudomonadota bacterium
CATCGTCTTCGCCACGCCCGAGGAAGGCATCGGCATCCCGGTCGACCTGACCGGATTCGGCGAGGCGTTCGACGCACTGCCTTGATTCCATCTCGACCCTTCGACTTCGACAGTTCACCCACTTAACCCACCTCGCACCGCCTTCGGCGGTCCCCTCCTCCGCTTCGCAGGGGAGGATCCTGCGTAACGGCAGCCTTTGCCACTGGCGTCATTGAACTGGCGCCGATAGGTTCGGCCACCATTCCAATCACATCCCTCGATCAGGAGAGAGCATCATGAGCGAAATTTGGCTGCGCACCGGCGAGGCGACGGTTTTGGCGGCGGAAGGCCAGGCGACCGACGCCATGCCGGAGGTCGTGATCGGCTCGATCAGGGGTCCGGTCGGTCAGGCGTTCGCGTCGATGATGGGCCAGGTGAAAGGTCACACCCGCATGTTCGTGGTGCGCGACCTCAACCAGGCGGTCAAGCCGCCAACGATGATGACGACCAAGGTCACGATCAAGAACATGGCCTATGCCGAGTTGCTCGGCGGCGTTGTGCAGGCGGCGATGGGCGACGCGATCGTCGATTGCCTCGCCGAGGACATCCTGCCCCGCGACCAGGTCGACGATCTCTGCATGATCATCACCGTATGGCTCGACCCGCGCTGCGCCGACGACGAGAACCTCGACCAGAAGGATCTCTACCGCACCAACTACGAAGCGACGAAGCTTGCGATCTCGCGCGCCATGAAGGGTGAACCGACGGTCGATGAACTGATCGCCAACCGCAAGACTGTGAAGCACTACGCGCTTGACGGCGTGATCGACTACTGAGCAGGCCCCTCTCCGGGAGCAATTTCGACGCCTATTCCGGCTTGCATCGCAAACAACCCCTCCCCCGATCGACGGGGGAGAGGAAAAGGCGCTTCATCCGCACACTGGATTGGGCGGGCGCAAACTCCTAGATTGGGCGGAACCCAATTCCAAGGCCCCGACCCATGACCAAATCGCTCACTTCCCTGTTCGACTGCTCCGAGGCACGCCTCAAGGAGATCGTTTCGGAGACGATTGCCGGCGCCGACGACGGCGAGCTCTATCTCGAATCGAGCGAGAGCGAGGCGCTGATGTTCGACAATGGCCGGCTGAAGACCGCGAACTACTCGACCGACCAGGGTTTCGGGCTGCGCGCGGTGGCCGGCGAAGCCAGCGGCTACGCGCATTCGAGCGAGATTTCGGAAGCGGCGCTCAGGCGTGCTGCCGACGCGGTGTCGGCGGTGAAGGCGGGATATACCGGCACGCTCGCCGACGCGCCGCCGCGCACCAACCGCCATCTCTACGGCGACGAGAACCCGATCGGCTCGCCCTCCTTCGAGGCGAAGGCGAAGCTGCTGGCCGAGATCGACGCGCATTTGAGAAACGCCGATCCGCGCGTACGCCAAGTGACGGCGTCGCTCGCCGCGTCGTGGCAGCATGTCGAGATCGTGCGCGGCGACGGCCAGATCGTGCGCGACATCCGCCCGCTGGTACGCCTCAACGTTTCGGTGGTGGTCGGCGACGGCGACCGGCAGGAAAGCGGCTCCTACGGCGCAGGCGGGCGCAAGGGATTCGGCGAGTTCGTCGCCGAGGACAGCTGGAAGCATGCCGCGCAGGAAGCTCTGCGGCAGGCGCTGGTCAACCTCGAGGCCGTGCCGGCGCCTGCCGGGACCTTCGACATCGTGCTTTCGTCGGGCTGGCCGGGCGTCATGCTGCACGAGGCCGTGGGCCACGGGCTGGAAGGCGACTTCAACCGCAAGAAGACATCCGCCTTCGCCGGGCTGATGGGGCAACAGGTGGCGGCCAAAGGCGTTACCGTGGTTGACGACGGGACGATAAGCGAACGGCGCGGTTCGCTGACCATCGACGACGAGGGCACACCGACCAACCGCAACGTGCTGATCGAGGACGGCAAGCTCGTCGGCTACATGCAGGACCGGCAGAACGCCCGGTTGATGGGCGTCAAGGCGACCGGCAACGGGCGGCGCGAGAGCTATGCGCATCAGCCGATGCCGCGCATGACCAACACCTACATGACCTCAGGCGACATGGACCCGGCCGAGATCATCGCCTCGGTGAAGAACGGCGTCTATGCCGTCTCGTTCGGCGGCGGGCAGGTCGACATTACCTCGGGCAAATTCGTGTTCGGCTGCACCGAGGCCTACATGATCGAGGACGGCAAGGTGACTCAGCCGATAAAGGGCGCCATGCTGATCGGCAACGGGCCGGACGCGATGCACCGCGTCTCGATGATCGGCAACGACATGAAGCTCGACAACGGCATCGGCATGTGCGGCAAGGCCGGACAGGGCGTGCCGGTCGGCGTCGGCCAGCCGCATCTGAGGATGGACGCCATGACGCTGGGTGGGACGCGGGTTTAGCTGGCCGACGGCTAGCGCCGCGAGTCTCGATGCCGTTCAGAACGTGATCTTCACCGAAGGCGCGCTGCGGTTCGCATCGCCGTGGAAGACGGCCTCGATGTTGTTGCCGTCGGGATCGAGCAGGAAGGCGGCATAGTAGCCGGGGTGATAGGGACGCTCGCCGGGCTTGCCGTTGTCGACGCCGCCTGCCGCGAGGCCAGCCGCGTGGAAGGCGTCGACCATGGCGCGGTCACGCGCCTGGAAAGCGAGATGGTGGCGACCGGTGAGCTTGCCAAGGGCGGCCTGGCTGTCGGCGGTCGAGACGAAGAGTTCGTCGGCCCAGAAATAGTCCTTCTCGTCGCCGCCGACCGGTATGCCGAGCACGGCGAGGACAGCCTTGTAGAAACGGCGGCTCGCCTCGATGTCCCTGACAACCAGCTGGAGGTGGTCGATCAGCCGGCCGCGGTGGAGTTCCTGGGTTTCCATGAGGTGTTCCTCGATTCGATGCCATGAAAGCTAGGCGGCGGGTTGTAGGGGTCAATCGCGCCTATAGCCATGAGGCGGGTGTTTTCGGCAGGTACTTTCAGGTAAGCCCTTGCATTCGCCTCGCCCCCCTTGATCCCGCATCGGCACACGCAGCCAGGAAACGAGCCTGCTGCGGAAGTGAACCCGCGCCGCTCGCAATCAGGGATAGACGCCAGAGCGTACGGCCTCCAGGTAAGCGAGCACCTTGTCGGCCTTGTTCTCGCGGACAAGATCGTGAGCCGTTTTGCCTCCCCATCCGGGTATTGGCTGCTGTTCAAGCCACACGGCAGCCAACTGCTCGTCGCTGGTCATCTCAACTGCCATAGCCAAGATCCGCGCTTCAAAATTCGGCATAGACGCCTCCTGCCATCAGCCATTCTATTTCCTGATCGCAATATGGGGAAGCGCCTACCGTCTCCGCCGCGGCTTCTCGAGCAGCGCCACTGCCTCGACATGCGGGGACCAGAGGAACTGGTCGATGGGCGTGACGCTTTTGACGCGGTAGCCGCCGGCGACGAGGATGGAAAGATCGCGCGCGAGCGTTCCGGGATTGCAGGAGACAGCCGCTACATAGGGTACGTCGGAGCGGGCGATCTGCTTCGACTGGTCGTCGGCGCCGGTGCGCGGCGGATCAAAGACGAGACCGTCGAAGGCGTTGAGTTCCTTGAAGGTGAGAGGGCGGCGGAAGAGGTCGCGCTTTTCGGAAGTGACGCGCTTCAGGCCCGATGCCTGGCGAAAGCCGCGGTCGAGCGCGGCGAGCGCCGAAGCGTCGCCTTCGACTGCGTGGACCTCCGACATTTTGGCGAGCCTGAGCGTGAAGCTGCCGCAACCGGCGAAGAGGTCGGCGACCTTTTTCGCGCGGGAGAGATGGGACATCACAAGTTCGGCCATAGCGTGCTCGGCCGGCGCCGTGGCCTGCACGAAGGAGCCGGGCGGGATAGGCACGGCGGCCGAGCCGAACATGACGGCCGGCTTGCGGGGTTCGATGACGATCTCGCCATCGACGGATAGGCGCGCGAAACCTTCCCTGACGGCGAACTCGGAAACGAGCCGGCGCTTGCCCTCGCCCAGAATGCCGACGCCCTGTGCGGCAATGTCGAGGCCGGACGGGGTGGCTGTAACCGTCATGTGAAACGGCTGCGACGCGGACGAGATCATGCCAGCTAAAACACTGAGACGGTCGAGCGAGGCGACGATCTCCGGCAGCGAGATCGGACATTCGGAAATGTCGATGATCTCGTTCGAATGCGCGCGGTTGAAGCCGAGGACGATGCCGCGCTCGGTCTTGCAGGCCGAGAATGTGACGCGGCGGCGTGTCTCGGGCGCGCAAGGCACGATGTCGGCGACTTCGGTGTCGATTTTCACTGCACGCAGGGCGTTCACGACCTTCAGCCGTTTCCAGTCGAGATAGGCGCCGTCCTCCAGATGCTGGATGGCGCAGCCGCCGCAGGTGCCGAAATGGCGGCAGGGCGGCTCGACGCGTTGCGGCGACGGGGAGAGAACAGCGATGAGATCGGCGCGGTCCTTGATGCGCGCGGCGGTGATTGTCTCGCCGGGCAGCGCGAAGGGAACGAAGACCTGGCCGGTTTCAGTGTCGGCGACGCCGTCACCCTGCGCACCGAGACGAACAATTTCGAAGGTAGTGCTCACCGGTCCTTTCTCCCGCCAAGCAGGAATTCGCGGTTGCCGTCACCACCCGCGACGGGTGACGGGCAGGTGCCGAGCGCGCGCCAGCCGGGCTGGGCGTCGAGCCAGGTGCGAAGCTTTTCCGCGATGCGCGGGCCTTCCGCAGGGTCCTTCAGGATGCCGCCCTTGCCGATCGCCTCCCTGCCCGCCTCGAATTGCGGCTTGACCAGGAAGACTGCCTTTGCGCCCGGCGCGGCAAGCCCGAGCGCCGGCGGAAGCGCCAGGGTGAGCGAGATGAAGCTGACGTCGCAGGCGAGGAAATCGGGCCTCTTTCCATCGAGGTCCGCAGCGGAGAGATCGCGGGCGTTGAGGCCTTCGATGACGGCAACGCGCGGGTCGTCGCGCAGGCCTGGGTCGAGTTGGCCGTGGCCGACATCGATGGCGGTGACGTGGGATGCGCCGCGTTCGAGCAGCACCTGGGTGAAGCCGCCGGTCGAGGCGCCGATGTCGAGCGCTTCGCTGCCGCCGGGGTCAAGTCCGAAATGGTCGAGGCCGGCAACAAGCTTCAGTGCCGCGCGAGAGACGTAGCGCGCCGCGGGATCGTCGACGCCGATCGTGCAGTCGGGGGCGACGGCGTGGCCGGGCTTGCCGGCTACGGTGCCATCGACGATGACCGCACCGCGCTCTATTGCGTCGCGGGCACGCGAACGGGTCGCGTAGAGGCCGCGCGCGACGAGTAGCTCGTCGAGCCTGATGCGATTCTCGATCTTGCGGGGGGCGGCCATGGCCTTCCTTGGAGAAGGACAGGCGCGAAGGCAAGCGGTTCGATGGCGGATCAGAATGTCGCCGGTGACGCGATCCTGCGATCGGTTGCCCGGGCCATGCCCTCCGGCAGCCTGTCGGCGACGGCGACCATGTCTGTCGTGCCCATGACGATCTCGTTGCGGACAACGACCATCACCGGCCTCTCGCCGAAGGCGAAGCCGCCGCGTATGTCGCCGATCTTGGCGGCGACGATCGCCATCACCGCCTCCTCCAGCTTGCGGTCGTAGCGCGGCTGGGCCGTTGCCTGCCCCGCCAGCACGATCGCAAGCGCACAACCGAGCGCTCTCATCCCGCCAAAATTCTCCCTGCCTGGGAGACTGGCTACCAGCCCGGCGCTAAGAAACGGCCAAGAGACAAGGTAAGCAAAACGCCAAGCGGTAACCTAAACGCAAGGTTAGCAGGACGGCACGCGCGTTAACCGTTATTGCGAGGTCTCAGCCTTCCGGCAGCGGAATGAATTCCTTGTCGTCGCCCGGAACTATGTCGAAGCGGCCGGTTTTCCACTCTTCCTTCGCCTGCTCGATGCGCTCCCTGGAAGAGGAGACGAAATTCCACCAGATGTAGCGCTTCGAGGCGAGCGAAGCGCCGCCGAACAGCATGAAATGCGCGCCCTCGTCCGACGAAACGACGATCTCGTCGCCCGGCTTGAAGACGAGCAGGCGGTTTTCTGGAAAGGTGTCGCCGGAGATGGTGACCGTGCCGTCCAGCGTGTAGATGGCGCGTTCTTCCGAATCGGATGGGATTCTCACGCTTGCGCCGGGCTTCAGGCGGATGTCGGCGTAGAGCGTCTCGGATGCGGCGCGAACGGGCGATTTCAAGCCGTCGAAGGCCCCCATGACGACGCGGCCGGATGCGCCGGCATCTTCGAATTCGGGCAGTTCGGCGCGCAGCGTGTTCTCGAACAGCGGCGCGACTTCCTCCTTGCCATCGGGCAACGCCAGCCAGGTCTGCAGGCCAGAGACCGACATGGGCGCGCCGCGCAGTTCTTCCGGCGTGCGTTCGGAGTGGACGATGCCGCGGCCGGCCGTCATCAGGTTCACGTCGCCCGGCGCGATAACCATTTCGGTGCCGAGCGAATCGCGGTGCCTGATCTTGCCATCAAAAAGATAGGTAACGGTGGCGAGCCCGATATGCGGATGCGGGCGCACGTCGAGCGCCTGCCCGGCCCTGAGCAGCGCGGGTCCCATGCGGTCGAAGAAGATGAAGGGGCCGACCAGCCGGCGCTTGGCGGTCGGCAGTGCGCGGCGCACCTCGAAGCCGCCAATGTCGGCAGCACGCGGGATGATCATCAGTTCGATGGCGTCGCAGGCGAGCTTGTCGCCGATTTCGGGGTCCGTGCCGGGAAAGAAGCTCATGCCCCATCATCCTACGGACTTGCCGCGCCGCCAACCCGGGACCCGGTGAACAATGCGTTATCCGAACAACAGCGCTGCTGCACCGACCAACAGTGCGCCGTAGGTCCCTACCATGCCGGGCGCCCGCAACGCGGTCGAGCCGGTCATGATACCGGCGAAGTGCAGGCAGCGGCCAGCCACCAGCAAAGCGGCGACGGTCCATAGCAGAACTGTCGGTGCCTGCCGGTACTCGGCCAATGCGAGGAGCAGCAGGGCCAGCGGCACGTACTCCGTGAAATTGCCCTGGGCGCGGATGCGCCGCATGAGGAGCGCATCCTCGCCGAAGCCGATGCGCACGCCGGCCTTCATGCGGCGGAAGCTGACCGAGATGCTCATGGCCACCAGGGCCGCCGCCGCGACGGCGGCAACCAACGACGTTACAGGCAACATGCCTCACCTCCGAAATGATTGCGGCGAGAAGCAAATCACTTCTCACTTGCATTTTGCAAGCACAAAATTCATTCTCCGGCAATGACGACGTTCCGCTCCCGCTGCCCCATCGCGTCCACGCTCGACATTATCGGCGACAGATGGTCGCTCGTGATCATCCGCTCGATGGTGGTCGGTGCGAAGAGCTACTCCGACTTCCTCGCCATGCCGGAGAGGATCGCGACCAACATTCTCGCGG
>JALYWP010000058.1 GCA_030852655.1 Pseudomonadota bacterium
AAGGTGCGCACGCCGGACGGCCAGCCCCTGGCACTCAGGATCGGCATGCATGCCGGGCCGGTCACGGCCGGCGTGATCGGCCACGCGAAATTCGCCTTCGACGTGTGGGGCGATACGGTGAACACCGCAAGCCGCATGGAAGCGGCAGGCTCGGCCAACAGGATTACCGTCTCCGATGCGGTGCGCCAGGCGCTCGGCGATGCATATTCCTTCAGCGGCCCGGACGTGATCGACGTCAAGGGCAAGGGCCCGACCCGCGTCTGGACGCTGGAGCCGGCGAAATGAGAAAGGGCGCCGCGAGGCGCCCTTCCCTGCATTCGCGCGGCCGGCGATCTTACTGCGGCAGCTTGTCGTCGACGCCCTCGACGTAGAAGTTCATGCCGAGGAGGACGCTGTCCTCCGCGACCTCGCCTTCCTTCAGCCATTCCGAGCCGTCCTGCTTCTTGATCGGACCGGTGAAGGGGTTGAACTCGCCTGACTTGATCTTCGCCTCGGTCTCTTCAGCCAGCTTCTTCACGTCGTCCGGCATGTTGGTGTAGGGCGCCATGACGACATGGCCTTCCTTCATGCCTCCCCAGACGTCCTGCTGCTCCCAGGTGCCGTCGATCAGCGCCTGGATGCGTTCGATGTAATAAGGACCCCAATCGTCGACGATCGAGGTGAGCTGGGTCTCGGGTCCGAACTTGATCATGTCCGAGGCCTGGCCGAAGGCCTTGATGCCACGCTCGGTCGCGACCTGCATCGGCGCCGTGGAATCGGTGTGCTGCGTGATGATGTCCACGCCCTGGTCGATCAGCGCCTTGGCGGCATCGGCCTCCTTGCCGGCGTCGAACCAGGTGTTGGCCCAGACGACCTTCACCTTGAAGTCGGGATTGACCGACTGCGCGCCGAGCACGAAGGAATTGATGCCCATCACCACTTCGGGAATCGGGAAGGAGGCGATGTAGCCCGCGACGCCGGCCTTGGACAGCTTGGCAGCGATCACGCCCTGCACGTAACGGCCTTCATGGAATTTGGAGTTGTAGGTCGCGACGTTCGGGTGTTCGCGCTTGAAGCCGGTCGCATGCTCGAACTTCACGTCCGGGAACTTGCCGGCGACCTTGTTCGTCGCATCCATGAAGCCGAAAGACGTGGTGAAAATGATGTCGCAGCCCGAACGCGCGAGGCGTTCGATCGCGCGCTCGGCGTCGGCGCCCTCCGGCACGCTTTCCAGATAGGCGGTCTCGAGTTCGTCGCCGAACTTCTCCTTGGCCTGCAGCAGACCCTGATGATGCTGGTAGGAATAGCCGAAATCGCCGATCGGGCCGACATAGACCCAGCAGCCCTTCACGGCGGCTTCCGCCGCCAGGGTCCCGAATGCAAGTGCCGCCGCTGTGGCTGCAAGCGTCAAAAATCTGGTTTTCATCTGAACTGATCCTCTTGAAGTTCCTGTTGGGGGTCTCTTCCCGTGTCCATGGTTATTCGAAGCATGATGCCTTTAGCGATCTGGCACGAACGGCCGCCCCAGTGATGCCGGTGTGTTGATCATCGTCAATCGCCTGTTCCGCGAGATTAGAACGAGGACGATGATGGTTGCCAGATAGGGAAGCGAAGAAAGCAGCTGCGAGGGTATGCCTATCCCCAGGGCTTGCGCGTGGAGTTGGCCGATCGAGACCGCTCCGAAGAGATATGCGCCGGCAAGCACCCGCAGCGGACGCCACGAGGCGAACACGACGAGCGCAAGCGCAATCCAGCCGCGCCCGGCCGTCATGTTTTCGATCCACTGCGGCGTGTAGACGAGCGACAGGAAGCCGCCGGCAAGACCCGCGCAGGCGCCGCCGAACGTCACCGCGAGATAACGGATGCCGATGACGTTGATGCCGAGCGCATGCGCCGAGCCGTGGTTGTCGCCGACCGAGCGCAGCGTCAGGCCGGCGCGCGTCCTGAACAGGAACCAGGCGACGCCGAAGGTGAGCAGGATCGACAGATAAAAGATCGGGTCCTGGCCGAAGAACAGCTTGCCGACGAATGGCAGGTCGCTCAGACCGGGTATGTAGATCGCTTCGAGCTTGATGCCCGGCAGCCCGACGAAGCTCTCGCCGATCATGCCGGAAAGGCCGAGGCCGAGAAGCGTGAGCGCGAGACCGGTCGCCACCTGGTTGGTGACCAGCGTCAGCGTCAGGAAGCCGAAGAGAAGCGAGAACAGCGCGCCGACGACGATCGCCGCCAGGACGCCGAGCCAGGGAGAGCCGGTGGCGAGCGCGACGCCGAAACCGGTGACCGCGCCCATCACCATCATGCCTTCGACGCCGAGGTTGAGCACGCCGGAGCGTTCAACGACCAGTTCGCCCAGCGCGGCGATGAGGAGCGGGGTGGCCGCGGTGGCGATGGTGATGATGATCTGCTCAAACATTCTGGGCCACCTCCCCTGTCCTGGGAGCCACGGTCTTTGCCACAGGCGCGCCGACCATCCGCACGCGGTAGTGGATCAGCGTGTCGCAGGCGAGCACGAAGAAGAGCAGCATGCCCTGGAAGGCACGTACTGCCTTGTC
>JALYWP010000064.1 GCA_030852655.1 Pseudomonadota bacterium
CCCCCGAACCTTTCTCAAGACCGTCTCACATCTGGCTGACGCTATGTGGCATCCGGCGCGATGACGCCCTTGCGGAATGCGAAGCATCCGTAGAAGCGTCGCTCGCCGGTCTGGATCACGCAGTAGGCCTGCTTCGCCCGTTCATAGAAGGCGTAGCGCTCGACCGAGATCATCGGCCAGGATTTACCCTCGGCCTTGTCGATGACTTTCTGCACTTCCTTCTGCACGGGAGGGATTTCCTTCGGCTTGCCGACGATCTCCATGCGCGCCGCCGCGTCGTCCACGAAGGTATCGAGCGGATAGACGGAGAGGATGGCGGCAGCCACTTCTGCGGCCGTCGTGTTGTCGATCCTCAGCAGCTTGCCGCATCGCGTCTGCCGAGCCACCGAATCGGCAGGGAAGTTGGTGTCCACGATGACCAGGTCGTCGCCATGCCCCATTGAACGCAGGGCATGGAGGACATCAGCGTTCAGAAGCGGATGGATATTCTTCAGCATTCTATGAATTTCTCCTGGGTGTATTGTCATTTGGCCCGTTCTACTGACCCGCTCTACCGGTCAGACAAAGGCACAAAGTCCTTGCGGCCTGAGATCAAGCGTGTCGCCCGACTTGAAATCTAGCTTTGGCGAGGCAGCACCATGACTTCGCAGCATCGATCTGCTCCATGTCGGGTTCACGTGCCTAAAAATGCGCCTGGACTTCTGCGCCGCTGGCCTCCCCATATGCCTTCTTTGATGCTAGCAACCGCTGGTGTCCATGTCCAATGGTCCAACCTGCCCGAACGGGGCGAATCTGCGGGACGGCAGGAACCGAAATTGTATCAGCCTGCGCGAAAGTCGCCGGTGCGTCAGACGGAGGAGCGTCAATGAAGACCAGGCATTGGGATCGCATCGGCAATGGCGGGCTGACATTCACCGAGCTCGGCTTCGGAACCGCTCCGCTCGGCAATCTCTATCGCTCCGTTTCCGACAAGGATGCACAGGCGACCCTGGACGCGGCCTGGGACTGCGGCGTCCGCTACTACGACACGGCTCCGCTTTACGGCCTCGGCCTTTCGGAAACCCGGCTCAACCATTTTCTGCGTGGCAAGAAGCGCGACGAGTACGTGCTCTCCACAAAGGCCGGCCGCCTGATGCAGGTGTGCCCGCCCGACCAGCGCACCGGTATCGGCAAGTTCTTCGACACGCCGGCCCGCCGCGAGGTCTACGACTACAGCTATGATGGCGTGATGCGCTCCTTCGAGGCATCGTTTGAACGGCTAGGCGTCGACCGCATCGACATTCTGTTCGTCCATGACGTCGACATTTTCACGCACGGCTCCAAGGAAGCATCGGACGCGCGCATCGACGAGTTCATGCGCTCCGGCTACTATGCAATGCTGGCGCTGCGCGATCAGGGCGTCATCAAGGCCTTCGGTGGCGGGATCAACGAATGGCAGGTGGCACAGACGCTTGCCGAGCGAGGCGATTTCGATCTGTTCCTGCTTGCCGGGCGATACACGCTGCTCGAGCAGGAGGCGCTGGAATCCTTCCTGCCGCTTTGCGAAAAGCGCGGTGTCGGCATCGTACTGGGAGGGCCCTACAATTCCGGTATTCTCGCCACCGGCCCCAGGCCCGGCGCCTTCTACAATTACACCGAGGCGCCCAGGGACATCCTCGATCGCGTCACCGCCATCGAGGCGGTCTGCAAACGCCATGATGTTGCGTTGATCGAGGCCGCATTGCGGTTCCCGTCGCTGCATCCAGCCGTCGTCTCGCTAATTCCGGGCGGGCAGCGGCCCGAGGAGGTGCAGGCCAACTGCAGGATTCTCGACGCGAAAATTCCGGCTGCGCTCTGGAGCGACCTCAAGGCCCGGGGCCTGATGCACAAGGATGCGCCCACCACCTGAGAAGGCGGCGGGCTCCTGGGTAGAACACGGTTGCGCAAAGGACTGGTAGCGCTGTCAGCCCCGCTGCTGTAAATGGTCAAGTCCATTGGAACGATCTGAAATGTTAGAGAAAGTAGCCAGGACTCTCCGTCTGAGCGACAAGGACAACGTCGTCGTCGCGACCGAGAGGACCGAGCCGGGCGCCACCGTTGCAGCCGGCATTGCCGCGCGACAACGCATCCCCTTCGGCCACAAGGTCGCGATCCAGCCGATTGCAAGGGGCGAGCCGGTCCTGAAATTCGGCCAGATCATCGGCTTCGCCAGCCAGGCGATCGTTCCCGGCGACTGGGTGCACGAGCACAACTGCGACATGGGCCCCGAGCACGGCGCCTTCGAGCGAGACTACCAGATCGCCCAAGGCGCGCGCCCCGAAAACATCCTGCCGGTCGAGGAACAGGCCACCTTCCAAGGTTTTCGCCGCGCCAACGGCAAGGCAGGTACGCGCAACTATGTCGGCATACTGACCTCGGTGAACTGTTCGACCACGGTCGCCGGCTTCATCGCCAGGGAGATCGAGCGATCCGGCATCCTGGACGACTACCCCAACATAGACGGCATCGTGGCGTTGAAGCAGGCCAATGGCTGCGTCATCGACTATCGTGGCGTCATCTTCGACACGCTGAAGAAGACCACTTGGGGTTACGCCACAAACCCGAACATGGGCGGCGTCATCATGGTCGGGCTTGGCTGCGAGGGGTTCCAGATCCCGCGCTTCAAGGAAGCCTATGGTGTCGAGGAGAGCGAAACCTTCCGCACCATGACCATCCAGGAGGTCGGCGGAACCCGGAAAACCGTCGACGCGGGCGTCGACGCCGTGAAGGCGATGTTACCCACAGTCAACGCGGCGAAGCGCGAGACGCTGCCGGCTTCGGAGCTGATGCTTGCGCTGCAATGCGGCGGCTCCGACGGCTATTCCGGCATCACCGCCAATCCGGCGCTCGGCGTTGCGGCGGACATTCTTGTCCGCAACGGCGGCACCGCCATCCTTTCCGAAACGCCCGAGATCTACGGCGCCGAGCACCTGCTCACGCGGCGCGCCAGAAACA